>JBGPQZ010000016.1:0-22143 GCA_041489335.1 Methylomirabilia bacterium | reverse complement strand
TGAACGGTCGGCCGATCCGTCTGCGCGGCATCTCCCGGCACGAGGCGTACCCCCACGTGGGGAACGCCGGGATCGATCAGCTCGCCTTCGCCGACCTCATGCTCCTGAAGCGGGCCGGAGCCAACCTGGTTCGTCTGGCGCATTATCCCCACGACCCGCACGTCCTGGACCTCGCCGATCGGCTCGGGATCCTCGTGTTCGCGGAGCTGCCGACGGTCTGGCTGGGCGAGGAGCAGATGGCCGATCCGGATGTCCTGACGCGCGCCGTGGCGACCTACGACGCCCTCTGGCGGCGGGATCGGCATCACCCCAGCATCATCCTGTGGGGGCTCCTGGACGAGTGCGCCACCCGGACGGAGGCGGGCGAGCGGTTCTTCGCGCGTCTCGCCGCGGAGGTGCGGCAGCGCGACCCCGGCCGGCTGATCACCCAGGCGTCGGAAACCCCCGACGGCGATCGGTGCTACCAGTACTCCGATGTGCTCGGCCTGAACTATTTCCACGGCTGGTATGCAGACGCGCCCATCGCGGAGTACGGGGAGGCGCTGGATCGCCTGCACGCGAACTTCCCCGACAAGCCGATCCTCCTCTCCTCCCACGGGGCGGATGCCATCGCGGGCTTCCGATCGTTCCACGGCGCCAAGTGGTCGGAGGAGGCGCAGGCGGCGTACCACGCCGCGGTGATCGCGGAGGTGCGGCGGCGGCCATTCGTGGCCGGCCAGTCCATCTGGCTGCTCGCCGATTACCAGGGGCCCGCCTGGCGCACCGCCCGGTTCACGCCCCTGCAGCGGCCCAAGGAGCAGAACAACAAGGGGCTGCTGGACGAGTACCGCCGCCCGAAGCTGGCCTACGATCGGGTCCAGGCGCTGTACCGGGCCTGGGCGGACGAGTGAGCGGCATGCCCGCCGCCCGCCCGCGTCGTGCCCGCCAGCCGCGGGTCACCATCTCGGACGTCGCGCACCGCGCCGGCGTCTCGCTCGCCACGGTTTCCCACGTGCTCAACCGTGCGAACGGGCACGTCGGCGGGGCCACGCGCACGCGCGTATTGCAGGTCATCCGAGACCTGGGGTATCGCCCGAGCGCCGTGGCCCAGAGCCTGGCGGCACGCCGGACCCAGACCATCGGATTGATCGTGGCGGACGTGGCCGATCCTTTTTTTGCCCCGATTGCCATGGGGGTCGAACAGGCGGCGGAGCGGCAGGGGTACGGCGTCCTCCTGTGCCAGGCGCCCAGCCTTGGAGCGGAGCGCCGGTACGCCGCGGTCCTCGAGGCCAAACGCGTGGACGGGGTCATCCTCGCCTCCCACTCCGTCCGCCAGCCCAACGCGCATCTCCTCGGCCTCGTCGAGCGGGGCATTCCCGTGGTGGCGGTGAACAGGCCGCTGCCCCCCTGCTCGGTGGATTGGGTGGGCTTCGATTACGCCGGCGCCGGGGCCGCAGCCGTGGCACACCTGGTGGGCCTGGGCCATCGGGCCCTCGGCTGCGTCACGGGGCCTGTGGCCGGTCGGCAGGCCTACCTGTCGGCCAAGGGAGCGGAGGAAGGATTTCGGCGAGGCGTACTGGCGGCAGACCTGCCACTGGTCCGCCGCTGGATGATCAGCGTCCCGTTCTCGTACGAGGCCGGGTTCCGTCTGGCGCAGCGAGTGGCACGCTGGCCATGCCGTCCGACGGCACTCGTCGTCGGCAGCGAAGACTTGGGCCTGGCCATCGTTCGTGGCTTGCGGGCGACCGGGCTGCGCGTGCCGCAGGATGTGGCGATCGTCGACCTGGGCGACGCCCCGTTCGCTGCGTATACGGAGCCGCCGCTCAGCGCGGTGCGCTTCCCTCTGGAGGCGAGTGGAACGCGGGCCATGGAGCTTCTTCTCCAGCGGCTACAAGATCCCCTTCGTCCCTCTGTCCAGGAGATCCTGCGGGGGGACCTCATCGTCCGGGAGTCGTGCGGCGCGCGCACGGTCGCCACTGCCTCGGCGGGCGCGGGCCGGCCGCCCTCCCGGATCGCAAAGGAGCGAGCATGAAGATCACGGTTGAGCAGGACGCAGAGGCCATGGCCAAGGCGGCCGCCGAGAAGGCGGCGCAGATCCTGCGCGAGGCGATCCTGGTGAGGAAGCGCGCGGCGTTCATCGCGGCGACGGGCGCCTCCCAGTTCGACTTCCTCAAGCACCTCGTGGCGGCGCCCGGGATCGCCTGGGACACGACGACGATGTTCCACCTGGACGAGTACCTCGGCATGTCGGCCGATCACCCGGCGAGTTTCCGGCGGTACCTGCGCGAGCGCCTGACCAGCCAGGCCCCCATCGGCAGCGCGCATTTCATCGCAGGGGATGCCGTGGACCTGGCGGCGGAGCTCCGCCGACTCAATCAGATTCTGCACGCGACTCCGATCGATGTGGCCTTTGTGGGCATCGGGGAGAACGGGCACCTGGCCTTCAACGATCCCCCGGCGGACTTCACGACGGAGATGCCCTACATCATCGTGCCGCTGGAGGAGGCCTGTCGGCGCCAGCAGATGGGGGAGGGCTGGTTCAAGAGCCTGGACGAGGTCCCGCGCCTGGCGATCTCGATGTCCATCCGGCAGATCCTGAAGGCGGGTCACATCATCTGCACGGTTCCCGAGAGACGGAAGGCGAACGCCGTGCAGGCATGCCTCGAAGGGGTGGTTGAGCCGATGGTTCCCGCCTCGATCCTGCGGATGCATCCCTCCTGTCATCTGTTCCTGGATCCGGAGTCCGCCAGCCTGCTCCAGCCCTCGACGCTCTCTGCCTGAGGGGCGGAGGGCGTCCGCGGAGCCGGTCCCGGTGCTCGGGTCAGCGACTCGGGCTGGGCTCGGCCAGCCAGCGCGCGGTGCGCAGGAGGCGGGCGTCGTCGTGCTTCCGTCCCACGAGTTGCACGCCCAGCGGCAGGCCGTGCGGCCCGTGGAGGAGGGGCAGGGTGACGGCCGGGACGCCGGTAAGCGTCCAGATGGTGCAGAAGAGGGGGCTGCCGGTGGACGTGAGACCGGGCGGCGCCTCCCCCGTGGTGGCCGGCGTCAGGATTGCATCGTAGCGCGCGAGAATTCCGTCGAGCGCCCGGCGCAGGACGGGCACCTGCTCGACGGCGCGGCCGTGCTCGTCGTGATGTTCATGGCGAATCCTCGCGGATGGCAGGTGTGGACCGGGGACCGTTGTCGAAGGACAGGATGGAGAGATATCGCAGGCGGCGGTGACCGTCAAGTGAATAGGGATCCCGATCAATTTCGTCGCGGGCCTGACAAGAGGCCGTCAGTGTGCTACACTTCCCGCAGTCGGCAATACTCTCACACCCAGGAGGACAGCATTATGGCGAAAGCGGTTTCGATGGCCGGCATCTTCCCTCCCATTCCGACGCCCTTCGATGCGGCGGAGGAGCTGGATCTGAAGGCGTTGGCCAGCAACTTCGAGCGGTGGAACAAGACGCCGATCCACGGCTACGTGGTCCTGGGCTCCAACGGGGAGATGACGTACCTCTCCGAGGCCGAGAAGCTGGCAGTCTTCGAGACCGCGCGGAAGCACATCCCCTCGAGCAAGCTCATGATGGCCGGCTGCGGCTGCGAGTCCACCCACAGCAGCATCCAGCTGGCCAAGAAGGCGGCGGCGATCGGGGCCGATGTGGCCCTGTTCATCAGCCCCTGTTACTACAAGTCCCGGATGGACAACGCCGGTCTGACGGACTACTACACTCGGTTGGCCGACGTCTCCCCGATTCCGGTGAGCGTGTACAACTTCCCGGCCAACACGGGAATCGACATGTCGGCGGAGCTGGTGATCAAGCTGTCCCAGCACCCGAACATCGCCGGCGTCAAGGACAGCGGCGGCAACGTGGTCAAGATGGGCGAGATCATCAAGAACGTTCGACCCGATTTCCAGGTCCTGGCCGGCTCGGCGGGGTTCCTGTATCCTGCCCTGTGCCTCGGGGCGGTGGGTGGCGTCTTGGCCCTGGCGAACATCGCCCCGCAGCAGTGCTGCGACATCCTCGCCTTCGCCAAGGCGGGGAAGCACGAGGACGCGCGGCAGCTCCAGCTCCGGATGATCGCGCCCAACACGGCCGTCACGGCGGGGTTCGGGGTGCCTGGGCTCAAGGCTGCCATGGACATGCTCGGCATGAGCGGGGGCAAGCCCCGGAGCCCGATGCTCCCGCTCGGCGAGGAGCAGAAGGCCAAGCTCAAGACGATCCTGCAGACGGCGGGGATCCTGGCGTAGAAGCGGGAGCCTCGAGCCGTGCGCCGAATCCGGGTGGTTTCGAGGTTCGCGGCTCGTGGCTCGCAGGAAGGGGGTGCACCGGATTCGACGGGGACACGGGGGTAAAGGTGGCGTGCCGAGTCCCCACCGGCTCGTAAAAGGTGGGAAAAACACAACTGCCAATACCGAATTGGCCCTCGCTGCCTAACTAGCAGCGACGTCCTCCTCACTTCGCCTGCCGGGTGAGATCAGGGCGTCAGACAGGTAGGCTAAGCCGGCCGGCCCTGGCCCGGGGGCGGTCGGACGAAAACCAACGGGCTGGTCGTCGAGAGCCCAGCCGACGGGGTTGCTTGGCGGCGAGACACAAACGCCGGCTACGCACGTAGAAGCCTTTACTGACAGGTTCTCGGACGGGGGTTCGACTCCCCCCACCTCCACCAGATACACGGACGGGCTCCCCCTGGGGAGCCCGTTCCTTTTTGAACACACGATGGGGGACTCAGATCGTCCGGCGGCCGACCACGGCTGCCTCCAGGGCGCGCCGGTCCACGCGCGAAAGGCTCCGCTCCAAGGCCGGCGCGAGGATGGGCGTGTGCGGGATGACCACGAGGTGGTCTGGGATGAACCAGAGTTCGTCCTCCGTGGTCATCCAGCCGGGGTGGATCTGATCGAAGCGAGACAGGTTCACAGGCCGAGAATAGGCGCGCAGGGTCCGGTCGCCGCGCAG
Organism: Methylomirabilia bacterium; assembly: GCA_041489335.1. Classification (GTDB taxonomy): domain Bacteria; phylum Methylomirabilota; class Methylomirabilia; order Methylomirabilales; family 2-02-FULL-66-22; genus 2-02-FULL-66-22. The sequence goes on along the minus strand of JBGPQZ010000016.1, from coordinate 17,227 downwards.
GTTGATGTAGTCCTCGAAGTAGCTCATGACCAGCTCGCGCAGCGTGCGGTAGACGGGCACGCGGCAGCGCAGCCCCGAGAAGTTGGACTTGGCGATGGCCCCCCAGTGGCCCTGCACTTGATACACGGCGATGACGTGATCCGTGTCCTGGACCGCCTCCAGGTCCAGCAGGAGCGGCGGGAAGCCCAGGACGCGCAGCGCGGCCGCCGCGAAGATGGCCCCCTCCAGGCAGTGGGCCGTCCGCTCCGTCAGGACGCGGCGCGGCGACCAAGCCGTCTTCGCGAGGTGGTAGGGCATGGCATCCAGGGCGCGCTGGACGCCCATCGGCGAGCCCAGCGCGCGCAGGCTGCGGAGTTCCTTCCGGGTGAAGCCGAAGTCGCTCATGGGTCTGTCGCCGTCACGGTGTCCGTGAGAAGAGCTTCGCCCGGGGCTGGAATTCCACGTTGGCGTCCAGCGGGAAGATGGGACGCAGGCAGCGGGTGTGGCCCAGGCCCCGGAGGTTGGCAGACGTCGCCCCCGGGGCGTCCACGTTGACCAGCCTCGCCGCCCACGCCTTGAAGAACCGCTCCTGGCAATGGGGCGACTTGACGACGACCGCGTCGAAGTGGATCGGGTCCTGGCCGTGGGCGAGAAAGAGGGAACGATCGTAGAGGCTCACGGCGCGGCTGGTGACCACCAGCGTGATGCCGTCAACCTCCAGGACTGCCGTCCGGCCGGAGTTCCAGATGTCTCCGTGGGACTCGCTCCGGAAGCGGCCGTCCGAGAGCATCCGGACGTGCGCCGTGACGGGGAGGGGCTGGTGGCGCTTGGGGTCGAGGGCACCGCCCACCTGGGTCTGCACCAGGCTGCCGACCCCTGCGGCGAAGGCCGCCTGCACGGCCGGCGGATCCACCATGGGAATGAGCGCCCGCTTCGTGTAGCCGTGGGCAAGCAGGGCGCGCAGGATGGCGTTGCTGTCGCCCGGCGCGCCCGAACTGGTGGCGTCGGCTGCGTCGGTGAGGATGATCGTGCCCGCGGTGGCGGTGGCGATGCGCACCGATTCGTCCAGGCTCGTGAGCGGCTGCTGCAGCCGCTCCCGCACCCGCCAGAACTCCTCGGCCAGCCGCACCGCCTCGCGCTCGGCCCGCGCGGCGTCGCCGTCGGTCACGACCACGCTCCGCGAGCAGAGGCCGGGCACGTCGGTGAACGGGTTGCCGATGAACATCCCGGCCACGAGGCCGCCAGGGCTCTGCTCGACGGCCTGGGCCTGCCGGATGATCTTCCCCAGGAGGCCGGTCTCGGTGATCAGCTCATCCCCGCGCACCAGGGCCGGGATGGTGACGGCCGCCGTCACCGGCCTCACCTCACGGGCCAGGACGCGGAGGAGGAGCCGCGCGGCGCGGGCACCGGTCTCGAAGAAGTCCACGTGCGGGTAGGTGTGGTACATCAAGACCGCGTCCGCGTGCTCGAGCATCCGGTCCGTGAGGATCCCGTGCAGATCGAGGGAGACCACGATGGGGATCTGTTCGCCGAGGATCTGGCGGGTCTCGGCCAGCAGGAACCCCTCCGTGTCGTGTTCGTTCTCGGCCTCCATGGCGCCGTGGAGGGAGAAGTAGACCGCGTCCACGGGCGGGGCCGTCCTCACGGCGTCGAGGAACTCGCCGGCGATGCGATCGAAGTCCGGCGCGGCCAGGACGCCCCCGGAGGTGATGGAGCGCGCACTGTAGGCCGGGAGCACTTGGACGTCCGGTCGACCGGCGAAGACGCTCAGGGCCCCGGCCATCTCGCTCTTGACCCCGCGGTGGCGCGCCAGGACCTCGTTTCCCACCACGACGCGGAAGTCCGCGTAGTGGCTGAGCAGGGGATTGAACGAGGACGACTCCTGCTTGCATTCGGCGACGAGAATCTTGGGCATGCCCTACGCTCCTCATGGCAATCAGGCAATCGGGCAGCTCGGGACCCCAGATTGCCAAATCGCCAGATCGCCCAATGGCCACCTCGTGGCGTCTTGGCGGTTGGTTCAGACCTTCGGTTGGACGACGGTGTTCGCCATGTCCTCCAGCACGGTCAGGACCGCGCACGAGTCCAGGCCGCCCTTGCCCTGCGACTTCAGCGCCCGGAGGATCTCGCGGGCGGCGCTGCCGACGGGCAGGGACACCCCGCACTCCTCGGCCAGCGTGAGGGCCGCGGACAGGTCCTTGTCCATGTTGTTGACGGTGAAATGCGGGGTGAAGTCCCGACGGACCATGCGGGGACCTCGCACCTCCATGGCGGAGGTGCGCGCCCCGCCCACCGACGTGATCTCGATGACGCTCTGGGGATCCAAGCCGGCCTTCGTCGCCAGGACGAGGGCCTCGGCCGCCGCGTGGATGGTGATTCCCAGGATCAGGTTGTTCACCAGCTTCAGGGTGGTGCCCATCCCGCTGCCGCCGGCGTAGACGATCTTCACCCCCATGGTCTGGAAGACGGGAAGGCAGGCGTCGAAGGTCTCCCTGGGGCCGCCCACCATGATGCCGAGCTTCCCCTCGGAGGCCACCTTGGGCGCACCCGTGACGGGCGCGTCGAGCATGCGAACGCCCCGGGCCGCGGCCCGCTCCGCGATGGCGCGGGACATCTCGGGTGCGATGCTGCTCATGTCGATGAGGACGAGACCACCGTGCGCGCCCTCCAGGATGCCGCCCCGTCCGCAGGCGACCTGCTCCGAGGCGGCGGAGTCGGTGACCATGGTGATGACCACGTCCGCGGCCTGGGCCACCGCTCGCGGGGAATCGGCCCAGGCCGCGCCCGCCTCGAGCAAGGGCGTCGCCTTCTCCCGGGTCCGGCTCCAGACGGTGAGGGGATAGCCTCCCCCGAGCAGCCGCCTCGCCATGTGCTGTCCCATCAGGCCGAGCCCGATGAATCCGATCCGCTGCATGACCCCTCCTCTGGCGAAAGGGAGAACGGGCACCGGTCGGCGGCGCCCCCGCGTTTGGGGCACGGTGAAGAAAACCCTCTCATAGATCACTCCCGCGGGATGCTTGTCAAGGGGAAACCGATGCCGCGCGCCGACAGCGATTGCCGACCGCCACCCGGCGCGGGACCCCTGTCGGATTTCGCCGTCGGAGATCGGGGGGAGCGGTGCCGAAGATTTTCTGTGGTACGGGGGCGCTGATTGTGCTAGCTTCCCTACCGGCCGCCCCCAGCGCCCCGCGTGGATCGGGAGACACTGGGAGAACGCTAACCACTTGTAGGAAAGGAGAACAGCATGGCGAAGGCGATGACCAAGGCCCAGATCGTCACGTACTTCTCGGACAAGGTGGAGTTGTCGCGCAAGGTCACGGCCGCCTTCCTGGACGAGCAGGCAAAGCTGGCGGCCAAAGAGGCCAAGAACGGGTACACCATCCCGGGGCTCGGCAAGTTGGTCCTGGTGAACCGGAAGGCGCGCATGGGGCGGAATCCGCAGACCGGCGAAGCCATCAAGATCCCGGCCCGGCGGGTCGTGCGCTTCCGCGTGGCCAAGGCCATGAAGGACGCAGTGCTGGGTGGGAAGAAGTAACGCGGCCGATTCTCGCACCGAAGTGATGGAGGGGGGGTCCTTCCCGCGGGGATCCCCCCTCCTCGTTCTTTCGGGTGTGCTGACGCGGCCATCGCATTCAGGAGGTGCACGGTCGTGGGGAGCCTGCCCAATCCAGTGATTGATGCAGTCGTCCACGGATCCTGTGGGGATCCCTTCGCCGTCCTCGGACCCCATACGGTGAAGCAGGGGCGTAGGAACGCGCTGGCGATCCGGGCCTTCCTCCCATCCGCGGAGGCCGTCGTCGTGGTCCCCGCGGAGGGCACCCTGCCCCCCCAGCCGATGGCGCGCCTCGCCCCCGAGGGGCTCTTCGAGACCGTGTACGTCGGAGCGCGGGCGCCGTTTCGCTACCACCTGGAAGTCCGGGAGTCGGGCGGGGCCGTCTCCGAGCAGGAGGACCCGTATCGCTTTCCCTCCCTGCTCAGCGATTTCGACCTCCACCTGATGGGCGAGGGGACCCATTACCGCTCGTACGAGAAACTGGGCGCGCACCTCGCGACGGTGGACAGCGTTCCCGGCGTCCGCTTCGCGGTCTGGGCCCCGCACGCCGCGCGCGTGAGCGTGGTGGGGGGCTGGAACGGCTGGGACGGCCGAGTGCACCCGATGCGCCTCCATCCCGGCAACGGCATCTGGGAGATCTTCCTGCCGGGCCTCGGCGCGGGGATCCTCTACAAGTTCGAGCTGCTCTCCCAGTCCAGCCAGATCCTCGCCCTCAAGACGGACCCGTACGCCTTCGCCTTCGAGCCCGACCTCCCCCGCACCGCCTCCCAGGTGACCGACCTCACGTATGCGTGGCAGGACGCCGAATGGATGGCGGGGCGTGCCCGGCGGAACGGGCTGGATGCGCCGATCAGCATCTACGAGGTGCACCTCGGTTCTTGGATGCGGGTGCCGGAGGAGGGGAACCGGTATCTCGGCTACAGGGAGCTGGCGGAGCGGCTGGGCAACTACGTGATGGAGATGGGTTACACCCACGTGGAACTGCTGCCCGTCATGGAGCATCCCTTCTATGGCTCCTGGGGATACCAGCCCATCGGCTTGTATGCCCCCACGCGCCGCTACGGCACACCGCAGGAATTCATGGCCTTCGTGGACGCCCTGCACGGGCGCGGCATCGGGGTGATCCTGGACTGGGTGCCCGCCCACTTTCCCAACGACCCGCACGGGCTCGCCTACTTCGACGGCACGCACCTGTACGAGCACGAGGATCCCCGGCGGCGGGAGGTTCCGGACTGGGGGACCCGCATCTTCAACTACGGGCGGAACGAGGTCGCCAACTACCTCATCGGGAACGCCCTCTTCTGGCTCGACCGGTACCACATCGACGGGCTCCGCCTGGATGCGGTGGCCTCCATGCTGTACCTGGACTACGGGCGGCAGAACGACGACTGGATCCCGAACAAGTACGGGGGCCGCGAGAACCTGGAGGCGGTGGAGTTCCTGCGCCGCCTGAACGAGACGGTGTATCGCTATCATCCCGACATCGTGACCATCGCCGAGGAGTCCACGGCCTGGCCGCGCGTCTCGCGGCCCACCTACGTCGGGGGGCTCGGCTTCGGGCTGAAGTGGAACATGGGGTGGATGCACGACCTCCTGGACTACATGAGCCAGGACCCCGTCTACCGGAAGTACCACCACAGCCATCTGACCTTCGGCCTCCTGTACGCCTGGAGCGAGAACTTCATCCTGCCGCTCAGCCACGACGAGGTGGTGTATGGGAAGGGCTCGCTGCACCACAAGATGCCGGGGGACGACTGGCAGAAGTTTGCCAACCTGCGCTGCTTCTACGGCTTCATGTACGGGCATCCCGGCAAGAAACACCTCTTCATGGGGGGGGAGTTCGGCCAGGTCAACGAGTGGAACCACGAGGCCAGCCTGGACTGGCACCTCCTCGAGATGGGGCCGTACCACCGGGGGCTGCAGCGCCTGGTGCAGGACCTGAACGACCTGTACCGGACGGAGCCCGCCCTCCACCAGGTCGATTTCCACTGGCGGGGCTTCCAGTGGATCGACTGCAACGACTGGGATGCCAGTGTGGTGGCGTTCCTGCGGCGGGCCAGAGACCAGGAGGCCTTCCTCGTCTTTGCCTGCAACTTCACGCCCGTGATCCGCCACGGATACCGGGTCGGCGTGCCGCGGGGCGGCTGGTACCAGGAGGCCCTGAACACGGACGCCGCTATCTACGGCGGCTCGAATGTCGGCAACGCGGGTTGCCTCCTGGCGGAGCCGATCCCCTGCCACGGGCAGCCGTATTCCGTCTCGCTGACGCTCCCCCCGCTGGCGACGCTCGTGCTCCGCCCCAACGGGAACGGTCTCTGAGGCGGCCTTCGCATTGAAGGGACGCATCCTTTTCTACTATACCTAGGCTGCCGACCGCCTCCCTGGCATCCCGCCGGCGGCCGTCGGGGTGCGCGGGGCGCGGCGATCGCATCCCAACCGACCACTCGCAGATTCCCATGACCCCAGACCGCCACACCCGCGGCGTGCAGGCTCGCTTCCCGTCCTGGCGCCCGAGGTCCGGGTAATGCAGCTCCTGCGCCACCCTCACGCGAAGACCCTGATCGTCGCCGCGACCATCCTCGTCCCACTGGCCGTCATCATCTTCATCTTCCTCGCCCATTCCAGTGTCGTGGAGCAGCGCGAAGCCTCGCAGTGGGTGCGCCACACCCTCGAGGTGATCGCCCGCGCACGGAAGCTGAACGAATCCCTGGCCGAGATGCAGGCCGGCGTGGGGGGCTACATCCTGTACCAGGACGTCGGGATCCTGCACGCCGGGGAGCAGGCGCACGACCGGTTCCACGCCGTCCTCCGGGAGCTGGAGGACGTGGTGCGGGACAACCCGGCGCAGGGCGTGCGCCTCAAGAGCCTGGCCTCGGCGGTGGAGGACTGGCGGAACCAGACGGCGCGGCGGGCGCTGGAGGCCATGGGCGCCGTCTTCTCGAACGCCGGCCGTGTGGGCTTCCTGTGCGACTGGACGCCGCGCCTCACCATCGCGGGCGAGGCCGGCCTCAGCCGGTCCCGGACGTATGACTTGGAAGGGGGGACCCCCGTTGGCGCGAACTGATCGAGTCCTGCTATCATGCCATTGAGGCCATCGCCCTCCGGTTGGGGGAGGCGCCCGGCGTGGGCCTCATGCCGGACTGGGCCGAGCTCGGCCCGGACGGGTGATTCCGGACAGCGGCGGGTATCTCGGATGCCTCCCGCCAGGACGTCTTTGGGCCTGGTTCGGCCTGCTCCTCGGGGCCGGCCTCGCCGCCAACCGTTGGTGAGGGACGCGCGGCCGGCGGCGCCTTCTCCTCGCGCGATCGGGAGCGGGCGGTCCGGGTGGCCCCGGCGACGCGGTTGAGGCCCAAACGCCCCCCTTGACAAATCCGCCGACCTGGGCGAGCGTTAGGCCGCCCAAACCTGCCGCAGAAAGGATGCCGGATGAAGATCACCTCGGTCGAGACCTATCTCCTGCGTGTTCCCGTCGACCCGTACCGGTACGGCGCCTCTTCCAAGGGATGGATCGGCGACCGCAGTTCGCTCCTGGTCCGCCTCTGCACCGACGCAGGCATCGAGGGGTGGGGCGAAGGGGGGCAGACCGGGCCCCCGGAACTCACCAAGGTCGTGGTGGATCACACCCTGGCCCCCCTGGTGATGGGAGAGGATCCCTTCGCCTCGGCCCGGCTCTGGGAGCGCATGTACGATGTGACGCGGGACTACGGCCAGAAGGGGGTCGTGGTGGGCGCCATCAGCGGGGTGGACATCGCCCTCTGGGATTTGAAGGGCCGCGCCTTGGGCGTGCCGGTCTACACGCTCCTGGGCGGTCCGTTCCGGACGGCCGTCGTCCCCTACGCGACCGGGATGTACTACAAGCAGGGCCGGGATCGGGCGGAGCAGGTGCGGATCCTGCAGGACGAGGCCCGGGGATACGTGGCGCAGGGCTTCTCGGCCATGAAGATGAAGATCGGGTTCTGGGATCCGCGCGAGGACATCGCGCTGGTGGGGGCTATCCGCAAGGCCATCGGACCCGGCATCCGTCTGGCGGTGGATGCGAACCACGCCTACAACGCCTACACCGCCGTCGAGGTGGGGCGCGGCATCCAGCACTACGACATCAGCTGGTTCGAGGAGCCGTGCCTGCCGGAGGACCTTCAGGGCTACCTCGAGGTCAAGGCGCGGCTTCCCATTCCGATCAGCGGCGGGGAGGCGGAGTACACCTCGTTCGGCGCCCGGGAGTTGCTCGCGCGGCGGGCCGTGGACATCATCCAGCCAGATACCTGCGGCTGCGGCGGGATCACGGAGTGCATGCGGATTGCGGCCTTGGCGCGCGCCTTCGGCGTGCAGTACTTCCCGCACGTGTGGGGCTCGGCGGTGGGCCTGGCGGCGTCCCTGCAGATCCTGGCGGCCCTGCCCCCGTGCCCGCCCACCGGGAACCCGGCCCCCTATTACCAGGAGCCGCTCCTGGAACTCGATCGGAATCCCAGCCCGATCCGCGACGAGCTCTCCACGGTCCCCATCCGGCTCGAGGACGGAATGGTCCGCATCCCTCGGGGCCCGGGGCTGGGAATCGAGATCGATTCCGGGGTGCTGGAGCGGTATCTGGCCGAGTGACCCGAGTATTTCACCGCAAAGCACGCAAAGACGAGATGAACACCATCAGGATTCCCAATGGAGTGGTGGAGGAGGAATTGCATGCGTCTCGTGACCTTCGACTATCAGGGCGTCACCCGGCTGGGGGCCGAGTTGGACGGGCAGATCGTGGACCTCAACCGCAGCTACGCGCTGCTCCTGGCCACGCGGGGAGTGGGTGAGTTCCAGGCCCAGGCCGATCGAGAGCTCCCGGGCGACATGCTGGGATTCCTCGAAGGGTGGGCCGAAACCGAGTCGCGGGCGCGAGAGGTGCTGGGCTTCGCGCGGGAGGCCAGGCGGGCCGGCGGTGCGCTGCTCGCTGGGATGTGCCGTCCGATGTCTGCGCTGCGGCTCCGGGCGCCCATCCTCAATCCGCGGAAGATCGTCTGCCTGGGGCTCAACTATCGGGATCACGCCGAGGAGGCCAAGTTCGAGATCCCCGCGTCGCCCGTCCTCTTCTCCAAGTTTGCCACGGCGCTCATCGGCCCGGAGGACCCCATCCTGCTGCCGTCGGTCTCGAACGAGGTGGACTACGAGGCGGAGCTGGCCGTCGTCATGGCCCGGTGCGGCCGCCACATCCCGAGGGAGACGGCCTTGGACTACGTCGCGGGATACACGGTCATGAATGACGTCAGCGCCCGCGACTACCAGCTCCGGAAGCCGGGCGGCCAGTGGCTCTCGGGCAAGACGTTCGATACCTTCGCCCCCCTGGGGCCGGTCCTGGTGACGAAGGAGGACGTCCCCGACCCGCACGCCCTGGACATCCGTTGCACCGTGAACGGCGAGCGGTTGCAGTCCTCGAACACCAAGCACCTCATCTTTACGATCCAGGAGATCGTGGCCTACTGCTCGCACATCTTCACCCTGGAGCCGGGGGACGTCATCGCCACGGGCACCCCGGACGGCGTCGGGTTTGCCCGGAAACCGCCACGGTTCCTCAGGAACGGGGATGTTGTAGTGATCGAGATCTCGGGGATCGGGGCGCTACGGAATCCGGTGCGGAACGACTCGCGCTGAGGCATCCGCCAGGAGGGCTGACCGCGCCAACGGGCCGGGGGCGGGCCGCGTGGGCCACCGACCGACAAAAACCTGAGGATGATACCATACGGTGAAACAGATCTAGGATGGAGATCGTACTGTAGATATGACCCATCGGACGGTTCCGCGTCAGCTCCCAACGGTTGACTCCCAAGGTACATTGCTTCATGGCGCCTTGACACTCGGGCGTCTCGGCAGTACCTTTGCCGGGCAAGATATTTTCGGCCCCCGCCGTGAGGACTCGCGCGGTGGGGTCCGCGTGTATATCCGGGCGACCCGTTCGTTCAGCGACTGAAAGGAGCAGCCATGCAGCGATCTATGACCACGAGGCTGGCGATGCATACCGCGCTCGCCATGAGTTTCCTCCTCGGTTCTCTCTCTCTGGCGGTCGCAGGGGAAGATGCGCGTTCCGGCCTCAGGCTGGATCTCCGGGTCGCCCAGGCGGGCACGCCGCCGACCGGCGGAACAGGCGTCCTGGCGCTGTCCTTGCGGGATTCCATCGCCCTCGCCCTGCGGAACAACCTGGACATCGCCGTCGAGACATTCACGCCCCGGATCCGGGAGCAGGACCTGACCGGGGAGAAGGCGGTCTTCGATCCCAGCGCCTTCCTGGAGGCCACCCGGTCGGACAGCCGGTTCCCTAGCACCTTCGCGTTCACTCGAGGGTCGAACGTTTCGGACCTCTGGGACTACAATGCCGGCATTCGGCAGAAACTGCCGACGGGTGGAACGTATGAGTTCCGCTTCAACAACGAGCGCCTCAACACGACGCCGGACTGGTCGGATGGCTTCAGCAGTCAACTGATGCTCACGCTGAGCCAGCCCCTCTTGAAGAACTTCGGTTTTGAGGCGAACGAGACCGGGATTCGCGTCGCCACCAACAACCAGGCCATCTCGAAGGAGCAGCTCCGCCTGAAGGTCAGCGACATCGCGACCCAGGTGCAGAACGCCTACTACGAGCTGATCTTCGCCATCGAGAACCTGGAGGTGCAGCGGCGGTCGCTGCGTCTGGCCCAGGATCTGGTGACGTTGAACAAGGCGCGCGTGCGGGCCGGGGTGGCGGCGCCGGTGGAGGTAACCCAGGCCGAGGCACAGGAGGCGGCGCGGGTCCAGGACGTCATCCTGGCCGAGAAGGCAGTGCGGGATGGCGAGGACACCCTCAAGGTGGTGCTCAACGTGCCAGCGGGTAGCGGCTGGGGGCAGGAGATCCAGCTCACCGACACCCCCGGCTTCGAGCCGACGGCCATCGATCTGACGGAGAGCATCCAGAAGGCGCTGGAGAACCGCTACGAGGTGAAGAGCGCCAAATTGGACATCGAGAACCGGGAGCTGTCGGCCCGGCTGACCCGGAACCAGTTACTGCCGGACCTCTCGCTCACGGCCAGCCTGTCGACCAACGGCGCCGGTGGAAGGTATGGCGGGGACGTCAGCGAGTTGGGGTCCAGCCACTTCGTCTCCTACTCGGTGGGGGCCATCCTCACGGTGCCGCTGGGCAACCGGGCGGCGGAGTCCAGCTACGTCAAGGCGAAGCTCGGCGTGGACCAGGCCAGGACCTCGGTCAAGCAATTGGAGCTGCAGATCATCCAACAGGTGCGCGAAGGGGTGCGCCGGATCGAGGCCGACGCCAAGCGGATCGAGGCGAACCGGGCGGCCAGGGCTCTGGCGGAAGAGCAGCTCCGGGTGGAGCAGCGGCGCCTGGAGGCGGGCGTGACGACGACCTTCAACGTCCTCTCGTTCCAGCGAGACCTAGCGGTGGCGCAAGCGAACGAGATCCGCGCCATCGCGGACTACAACAAGTCGCAGGCCAACCTGGAGAAGGTGCGCGGGACCGTCCTGGAGCGGCACAAGATCGAGATGTAGGGCGTTGCTTCAGGGGGGAAGTGCCGAGAGAAGCAGCGCCGGGCGGCCGAGAAAACACGAACGCGGCAGGCGCCAGGCCTGCCGCGTTCGTGTTTCCCGCGCAATCCCGTATCGACTGTCGCGAACGGGTATGCCGGGCGGGAAACCGGCAAGGGGCATCCTCGCGACGCGGCGGCTTATTCGGGCACGTTCCTGACGAAGGAGGTGGCTAGGATCTTGCGCAGCTCGTTGGCCAGGGTCGCATCCGGGATCTCGCGCAGGATCACCCGCACGGTGAACCCGCACTTCCGGCACCGCTTGTACCGGAACACCCAGCGCCCATCCTCCTGCGGCTCCCCGATCTCTTCCATGTCGGAGAAGCAGCAGGGGCCCGACCGGACCGGGGAGACGATGCGCTCCGGGAACAGATTCTTCGGCCGCTTCTGGTCGGTGTACTCCACGATTGTCGCCATCGCCTGCTCCATTATCCCACGAGGTGAGATGGTGAGGGAATGCGCTCGCCCGCCCAAGCAGGTTCCCGGCGAGCCATACCCGAGACTCCGGATCTTCGATAGTGGGCCCAGTACGCCTTCAACTCCTCGATGACGCCCCCCAGCACGCTGGGATCCCTAACGTTCCCTTTCCCGATCCCGATCGCCTGCAGGATGTCGTCGATGGATGTCCTGTAGAATCCCCGGTAGGGGATCTGTTTTCCTGCCGCATCTAGAATTTCGCTTCGCGTGCTCGACATTTCAATTCCCCGTACCAACCGGTTGGTTAAGAATAAAGTATACATACAAGACAGGAATGGTCCTGTCAAGTGGAAACTTCGAATGTTTTAACAAAAATGTCCTGATTACAACCCATTGAAATTATGTGGATATTCCCATCGGAACCGACAAGGGCCTGCTTGCATTTCGGGTGCTCAAGGCTATTCCGGAAAAACGCGTGCTGCGGGTAATCTAATGATTGCGACGATCCGTGTTCCTCGATCCGTGTTTCTCGAAAGGTAAGCTCTTCCCGCTGGGGGACTCAAGAGAGCATGCGAATGCCATGCCACGGAGAGTGATTTCCAACTAATGCAAATGACTTCCTGCTAACGCGTTGGAACGGTGGATGTTTCAAGGCGGAGGAGGGTTCTCCGCTCTCCCTGATGACCGCGCTCTTGGGTTGAGGATGACCGTCATTGTGGCACTCGGCGCGCGGGTGTGCACAAGATCCGTACAGGTGCGAAGATGGCTAGCCTAGCGTGGCGTCCGCCCCAGTGCTCGCGCCGCTTGGATTCCGGGGCGGCTCGGCAGGAATTGGCCGGCGGCCCGCCACCGGCAGCCCGCCTCCTTGATGGGCCCCGACAAATGTGTTAGGCTGGCTCAATGAGCACGCTTTTGGTCGGCCTGTACGTGGCCTGTGAACTCATCGCGAACGTGACGGCGGGGAAGCCGGTCATGGTCGGCGAGATCGTCGTCCCGGCCGCGGTGTTTCTCTATGCCCTCACGTTCACCCTGATCGATCTCATCAACGAGCAGCTGGGCAAGCGCGGGGCACGCCAGGTGGTGGCGATTGCGTTCACCGCCAACGTGCTCTTGGCCGGCTACACGCAGTTTGCGATCTGGCTGCCCGCCGCGCCGTTTTACCAGGATGCCGCCGCGTTTGCCGGGGTCCTGGGCGGAACGCCCCGGATCGTCCTCGCCTCGCTCGTGGCGTACCTCGTCAGCTCGCTCCTGGACACGGAGGTCTTCGCCTGGTGGCGGGCGCACGTCGCCTCTCCCAAGTGGGTGCGGGTCCTCGCCAGCAACGCGGTCTCGACGTTCCTGGACAGCTTCTTGTTCATCGGGATCGCGTTTGCGGGCGTGCTCCCCGTCTGGCCCCTGGTAACGGGCCAGTATCTGGTGAAGATGGGGGTGACCGTGCTCAGCCTCCCCCTCATCTATGCGGCCCGTCAGCCCGTGGTCGGGGTCGAAGGGCACGCCTGAGGAGGCCCGGGGGTGACCCCAAAGGAAGGTGTCGACGTGTCGGGAGTCCTCAGGATCGGGGTGGACGTGGACTATATCCTGGTCGAGTCGCACCGCTGGTGTACGACCCCTATGGCGGAGACTACTGGAACCTGCGCGAGGTCGTGGCGCATCACGGCTTCAGCGAGGGGACCATGCCCGAGCCCCCAGACGTCAAGCGCACCCAGTCCCAGAAACGATCCTGAGGGAGAGCCAGGTCGGACCGCCTGCCCCCCGATACCCTGAATACGCAGCTTAGACAGATTGCTTACGAGCCACGAGCCACCAGTCACGATGACGAGACCTTCACCGAGCAGCCCTCCGCGCCCGCCCGGGAGGCTCCCCCCACGTCCGGTGACGAACGGACGCTCAGCGCCGCAGCCGCCGTCCTGGAGGGAACCAGCCGAGCACCGTGGCACCGCCGCCTGCTTCCCTTCTTGGGGCCGGCCTTCATCGCCAGCGTGGCCTACGTGGATCCCGGCAACTTCGCCACCAACATCCAGGGCGGGGCCCAGTTCGGCTACCTGCTGCTCTGGGTGATCGTGGCCAGCAACCTGATGGCCATGCTCACCCAGGCGCTCTCGGCGAAGCTGGGGATCGCCACCGGCAAGAACCTGGCGGAGCACTGCCGCGACCAGTTCCCGCGCTGGATCGTCTGGAGCATGTGGGTGGGGATGGAGCTGGTCGCCATGGCCACGGACCTGGCGGAGTTCCTGGGTGCCGCCCTGGGGTTCAACCTGCTCTTCGGCATGCCGCTCTTCGTGGCGGGCCTGTTGACGGGCTTGGTGACGTTCGCCATCCTGGCGCTGGAGCGGCACGGGTTCCGCCCCCTGGAGGCGGTGATCACCGCCATGGTCGGTGTCATCGCCGGCTGTTACCTGATCGAAACGATTTTGGGCCGGCCGGACTGGGGGAAGATCGCTTACCACGCCGTGGTGCCGCACCTCCGCGGGACGGAAAGCCATATTCTGGCGACGGGGATCCTGGGGGCCACGGTCATGCCGCACGTGGTCTTCCTGCACTCGGCCCTGACCCAGGGACGCATCGTGACCCGCGACCCGGGGCAGCTCCGACGGTTGTTCCGCTTCGAGTGCGTGGACGTGACGCTGGCCATGGGGGTGGCCGGCCTGGTGAACGGGGCCATGCTGATCATGGCCGCAGCGACCTTCTTCGACACGGGCCTCACCACGGTGGGGACGATCGAGGAGGCGCACCAGACCCTGGCACCGCTTCTGGGGCGTGCCTCGAGCTGGGTCTTCGCCGTCTCGCTCTTGGCATCGGGACTGTCCTCCACAACGGTGGGGACCATGTCCGGCCAGGTGATCATGCAGGGATTCGTCCATTGGCAGATCCCGATCTGGCTGCGCCGGGTGGTGACGATGGTTCCGGCGCTCTGCGTGATCGGGATCGGGCTGGACCCGACCCGCACCCTGGTTCTCAGCCAGGTGGTGCTCTCCTTCGGGCTGCCCTTCGCCCTGGTGCCCCTGGCGCGCTTCACGGCGCGACCCGATCTGATGGGCGTCCTGGTCAACCGGCGGCTCACCACCGTCGTCTTCTGGCTGGTGACGCTCCTGATTGTCGCCTTGAATCTCTTCCTCCTGTCTCAGTTACTCGTCGGCGGAGGGTAGGTCCCGTGCTGCGACACGTGTTGGTTCCTCTGGACGGCTCGGCGCTGGCCGAGGCGGCCCTGCCGGCTGCGGCGGCGACGGCGCTGGCCTTCGGCGCCCGGGTGACCCTGTTCCACGTCCTCGAAGCGTGGGCGCCGGAGACGGTGCACGGCCAGCCCCACCTGAAGAGTGGGGCAGAGGCGCAGGCCTATCTCGAGGCGGTGGCCCGGCGGCCGATCTTCGGGGGCCGCGAGGTGGAGCTCCACGTCCACGGCGCCGTCCATGGCGCCCGGACCGAGGATGTGGCGGACTCCATCATGGCGCACGCCGACGAGCTGGGGGCGGATCTGGTCGTGCTCTCGACGCACGGGCAGGGCGGGCTGAAGGGCTTCCTGTTCGGCAGCATCGCGCTGCGCGCCCTCAGCCGGGGGCGGACGCCGATCCTGCTCGTCAACCCGACGGCGGGCGGCGAGGCGCCGCGCTTCGCCTGCCGCAAGATCCTGGTGCCGCTGGACGGCACCGCGGCCCACGAGCCGTCGCTGCCGGTGGCCGCCCGGCTGGCCCGCGGATGGGGGGCGGCGGTGCATCTCGTGGTGGTGGTGCCGACGACGGGGACGCTGTCCGGGCACCAGGCGGCGACCGGGGTCCTGATGCCGCTGGCCACCCGGGCCATGTTGGAGATCGCGGAGCAGGACGCCGCGGCCTACGTGAAGCGGGTGGTGGGCTCCCTCGCCGCGGAGGGACTCCGCGCGACCTGGAGCGTGAGCCGCGGCGAGCCGGTGGCGGCGTTGCTGGAGGCGGCCGAGCGGGTGGGAGCCGATCTGGTGGCGATGGCCAGCCACGCCCGGGGCGCCCTGGCCGGGTTCTGGTCCGGGAGCCTGACCCCCAAGCTGATGCAGCGGCTCATGCGGCCGATGCTCCTGGTGCGCGCGGAGGGCCACGACGAGGCCCGCTGAGCGCCCGAACTGGCCGCGCCAGAGGAGCCTTAGGATGGAAGGAGTGGAAGCGTGCAGCGACGACAATTCATCGGGCTCTTGGCTGGCGGTGTGATCTGCGGGCTGACCGGGGTGAGTCTGGCGTTTCCCTCCGTCGGGCAACCGGCGCCCGATTTCAGCCTGACCCTCCTGGACGGACGGAAGGTCTCGCTCAAGGGGTTCCGTGGGAAGCCGGTCCTCGTGAACTTCTGGCACTCGGGGTGAGAGCACTGTCAACGGGAGGCTCCCGTTCTGGCGGCGCTCTACGCGAAGTACCGGAAGCGCGGTCTGGTGATCCTGGGGATCAACGTGACCTGGGACAGGGAACAGTTGGCGCGGTTGTTCGTCGACGTGTACAAGGTGCCGTACCTGGCGGGCCGCGACGGCACGGGGACCATCGGGGAACTGTACGGGATCGAGGCCACGCCGACCAGCCTGTTCGTGGACAAAGCCGGCCGGCTGGTCGACCTGGAGGTCGGAGAGTTGGGGGAGGCCGACTTCACGAAGCGTATCGAGTCGCTCTTGAAATAAGCGGCGGAGTGCGATAAGAGTGGGGCCCAGCGTGGGGGCAAGGGGCGGGACTCCGACACCGTGGTCCCGTCTTCGTGCGCGTGGGGCCTGAACGCCGGTCAACCATGGAGTTCACGAATGCGGACCGTCATTGTGGGTGCCGGGGAGGTCGGGTTTCACATCGCCGAGCGGCTCTGCCGCGAGGGGCATGACGTCGTCGTGATCGATCGGGATCCGGCACCGCAGGCGCGGGCGCAGGACCGGCTGGACGTGATGACGCTGGTGGGCAACGGCTGCTCCCCATCCGTGCTGGAGGAGGCGGGCATCCGCGAGGCGGGGATGCTCATCGCCGTGACCGACAGCGACGAGGTCAACATCGCCGCCTGCACGCTGGCCAAGGAGTACGGGGTGGCGCGCCGGATCGCCCGGGTCCGGGACCCGGAGTTCAGCGAGCACCCCTTCTTGGAGCATGGTCGGCGGCTGGGCATCGACCTCCTGATTAACCCCACGATCGTGGTGGCGGAGGAGATCCTGGACCTCATCAAGACCCCCGCCGCGGCCGAGGTGGGGAAGTTCGTGGAAGGCCGGGTGATGATGCTCGGCCTCCAGGTCGCCGCCGGGGCCCCCATCCTCACGCGCCCACTCAATACCCTCAAACCCTTCCACGCCACCACGCCCTTCCTCATCGTGGCGCTCTACCGCGAGGGGCGGCTCCTCATCCCGGACGGGAACACCGAGGTCGCGCCCGGGGACCACGTCTACTTCATCAGCCGGCGGGAGTCCATCAACGACATTCTGACCCTCCTGGGGAAGAAGGAGAGCATCGTCCAGCGGGTCCTGGTGATCGGGGGCGGGCGTGTCGGCGTCCGAGTCGCGGAGCTCTTGGAGCGGGAGCGGTTCACGGTCAAGCTGCTGGAGTTGCAGCCGGACCGCTGCGAGGAGCTGTCGCGCCGTCTGGCCCAGACCCTGGTCCTCTGCGGGGACGGGACCGACGCGGGGACCCTGATGGAGGAGGGGATCGGCGGGATGGACGCCGTCGTCACGGTGACGGATGACGAGGCCACCAACATCTTGGCCGCCTTGCTGGCCAAAGAGCAGGGGGCCAAGAAGGTCATCGCCCTG
>JBGPQZ010000015.1:0-22269 GCA_041489335.1 Methylomirabilia bacterium | reverse complement strand
TCTTGATCAATTTCCTGGTGGACATCCTCTACACGTACGTGGACCCGAGAGTGGCGTACAAGTAAGAAAAATGACCAATGGCGAATGACCAATGACGGAGACCACCGGTCACGGACCACGAGCCGTGAGCCATGAGTGACGCGAGCATCGCCATCGGGATCGGTGAGGCGGCGGCCGAGCGGGAGAACCGCTGGGGCCTCGGGCGCCTGCTGAGGGAGTTGCTCCGGAACAAGGCGGCCCTGCTTGGCCTGGTGATCCTGGTGACCATCGCGGCCGCCGCCATCCTGGCGCGGCTCGTGGCGCCCTACGACCCCCTCTTCCAGGAGGTCACCCAGCGCCTGAAGCCCCCGGGGTGGACGACCCCCGAGGGGCGGATCAGCCTGCTGGGTACCGATCACCTGGGGCGGGACATCCTGAGCCGGCTGATCTTCGGGGCGCGGATCTCCCTCATCATCGGCCTCTCGGCCGTGGCCATGGCGGGGACGCTGGGCACGCTGATCGGCCTGGTGGCCGGGTACCGGGGGGGGCGCATCGACGACCTGTGCATGCGCCTCACCGATACCATGCTGGCGATGCCCTTCATCCTGCTGGCCCTGGCCGTGATCGCCGTCCTGGGACCGAGCCTCAGGAACATCATCCTGGTGCTCGGCATCACGAGCTGGGTCTCCTACGCCCGGGTGGTGCGGGCCGAGGTCCTCTCGCTGCGCACGCGGGAGTTCGTCTCCGCCGCCAAGGCGTTGGGCGGCGGCGGGTCGCGGATCGTATTCCGGCATCTCTTGCCCAACGTGCTGACGCCGGTGATCGTGATCGCCACCCTGGAGGTGGCGCGCATGATCATCCTGGAGTCGGCCCTCTCGTTCCTGGGCCTGGGGGTCCAGCCGCCCACGCCGACCTGGGGGGGCATGCTGGCCGACGGGCGGGCCTACATGACGACGAGCTGGTGGCTGGCGACCTTCCCCGGGCTCGCCATCATGCTGACGGTCCTGGGCATCAACCTGCTCGGGGATTGGCTCCGGGACGTCCTGGATCCCCGCTTGCAGCTCTGAGGTGGCGTGTGATGCCGTCCGGGAATGCGATGCGCACAGCCCCGGGCGGTGGGATAGCGACGCGGTCGAAAAGGAGGGAATGCGATGCGAAAGTGGACGGCATGGATTTGGATGGCGGCGCTCGTCTTGGCGCTGGCACCGGCAGCGTGGGCGGCCCCGAGCGGGAAGGTGACCGTGGCGCAGGGGGTGGACCCCACGACGCTGGATACGCAGGACCACGAGGAGACTCCAGCCTTCAACGTGCTGCTGAACATCTACGACACCCTGCTGGTCCGGGACAAGAACCTGAAGATCACCCCGTGGCTGGCCACCTCCTACAAGCTCATCAACCCCACGACCTGGGAGTTCAAGCTGCGCCAGGAGGTGAAGTTCACCAACGGCGAGGAGTTTGACGCCGAGGTGGCGAAGTTCAGCCTGGAGCGGATGGCCAACAAGGCCCTCAACCTGCGCATGACCGCGCTCCGCGTCATCTCCCGGGTCGAAGTGAAGGACAAGTACACCATCCACATCATCACCGAAAAGCCGTTCCCCACACTGGACGCCCATCTCACGCTCCGCGGCGCCATGGTGCCGCCCAAGTACTTCAAGGAGCACGACAAGGCCTTCCTGGCCCGGAATCCCGTGGGGACCGGCCCCTTCAAGTTCGTGCGCTGGGTCAAGGACGATCGGATCGAGTTCGAGGCGAACGAGCAGTGGTGGTACGGGGCCCCCAAGATCAAGACCCTGATCTTCCGGCCGATCCCCGAAGAAACCACCCGGATGTCCGCCCTCCAGACGGGCGAGGTGGACATCGCGACCAACGTGCCACCGCACCTGGTCAAGGAGATCAAGAATCACCCGAAGGTGACCGTCTCCTCGGCCCCGAGCGTCCGCACGATCTTCATCCCGCTCTACAACGTCCAGTGCGAGATGATCCAGGGGTCCTACGACTGCACCAAGCCGTATCCCGGCCCGACGGCTAAGGCGAAAGTCCGCCAGGCGATCAACTACGCGGTGGACGTGGACTCCATCATCAAGAACATCCTGGAGGGGCAGGGCATCCGAACGGCCACGCCGCTCACGTCCAACCACTTCGGCTATGATCCGAAGCTCAAGCCCTTCCCGTACGACCCCGCCAGGGCGAAGAAGCTCCTGGCCGAGGCCGGCTATCCCAACGGGATCAGCCTGATGCTCCACTCGCCGAACGGCCGCTACCCCAAGGACAAAGAGGTGGCCGAGGCGGTGGCCGGGCAGCTCACCCAGGCCGGCATCAAGACCGAACTGAAGGTCTACGAGTGGACCACCTACATGAACAACGTGGCCTACCGGCATGGCGGCGGGCCGATGTGGCTGATCGGCTGGGGGAACACGGCCTGGGACGCGGACTACACCTATACCCCCATGTTCCGCACGGGGCAGGTCCTGGCCAACTACTGGAATCCGGAGTTCAACAGCCTGCTGGAGGACGGGCAGACCACGATGGATCCCAAGAAGCGGCTGCAACTCTATGCCAAGGCAGGCCGCTTCTTCCTGGATGATCCGCCGGCCATCTCCCTCTACCAGCAGATCGACAACTACGGCGTCAGCCGGAAGCTGAACTGGACCGCCCGCCCCGACGAGCGGATCGAAGGGTTCAGCATTTCGCTGAAGCCATAGGGGAAGCAAACAGCCGTCAGTCGTCAGCCTTCAGCCGGAGGAGAAGGCCACTCTCGAGCCAGGGTTGCGTTGGATCGGGCTCCCTGGGTTGAAGGCTGATGGCTGGCGGCCGATGGCGGCCTTGCCTTCAGTGGGAGGTGCGACCATGTACGTGGTCTGCGTCACCGTGAGGGTCGTACCCGACCAGATCCCTGGCTTCATCGAGGCGACCCTCGAGAACGCCCGCCAGAGCCGCAGGGAGCCGGGCAACGTCCGGTTCGACGTGCTCCAGGCCGAAGCCGATCCCGCCCAGTTCTTCCTCTACGAAGTGTACCGAAGCAAGGATGACTTCGTCCGCCATCAGCAGACCGCCCACTACTTGAAGTGGAAGGGGATCGTCGCCTCCTGGATGGCGGTCCCGCGCCAGGGGGTGCGCCACCTGAGCCTCTTCCCGGATGCGCAGGGGTGGGGCTAGGCCTTCAGGATGTCGATCCGGGAAGCGGAGCGCCCTCAAGACGCCGCTGGTTGACTACCGTTTCGCCTGCAGCCTCGCCAGGAACCGCTCGCGGGAGACGATCAGTCGCTGGTGGCGACCCTCGCCAACCTTCTCCTGATCGTCGTGGGCGACGAACGCGAAGCTGAGTTTCCGCCCCTCCATCGCGATCAGTTCCGCCTCCGCCCGGACAGTTCCGCCGATCGGTGTGGCGGCCAGGTGGGAGATCTCCAGCCAGGTCCCGACCGTCGTCTCGTCGGGGCCCAGGCGTCCTGCCAGTGTCTTGACGGCGGCGGCCTCCATCAGGGCCACCAGGGCGGGCGTTCCATAGACCGGCACGTCGCCGCTGCCGATGGAGCTGGCGGTGTTCGCGACGGTCACCAGGGCCGTCGCCGTTCCGCGCAGGCCGACCGCGATCTCAGCCATCTCCGCCTCCTCCTCCCCACCCAGCATGAGCCATGAGCCGCCGAGAGATTCGCCTCTTGTAGCACGCGGTGAGAAAGAGGGTCAAGCGCCTTTCCCTGATTTGCGCTCGCACGGATGGACATCGCACGGATGGACTGTTGACGGACTGTCGGTGGCGTGATATCCGAAAGCCTGCGATGGATCAGGGGACGAGTCATTGCAGCTTCCACCGGACGTGAGGAGACGTGAGGAGAGGTATGCGCATCCAGACGGCGACGTTCCTGAAGAGCGTGGGACAACCGGACCAGTTCCCGCGGGGGTCGTGGCCGGAGATTGCCTTCGTCGGCCGCTCCAACGTGGGCAAGTCCTCTTTGCTCAATCGCCTCCTCGGCCGCCGCAAACTGGCGCATACCAGCTCGACGCCCGGCCGGACCCGCACGATCAACTTCTACGAGGTGAATGGCGCGTGCCTCTTTGTGGACCTGCCGGGCTACGGGTACGCGAAGGTGTCGCGGGACCTTCAGGAGAGCTGGTGGGCGCTGGTGGAAGATTACCTCGTGAACCGGCCGCAGCTCCGCGGCGTGGTCCATCTCGTGGACGCGCGGCATCCGCCGACTCCCGACGATCAGGCCCTGCAAGCGTTCCTTCGGTCCGCGGCGATGTCCTCCCTCGTGGTCTTGACCAAGGCGGACAAGGTCGGCCGGGGAGAGCGGCGAGCCGCGCAGGCGTCGGCCGAGAAGGTCCTGGGGCTCGATGCCGGCGCGCCCACCGCGTTCGTCTCGGCGGAGACGGGTGAAGGGATTCCCGCCGTCTGGCGAACCCTGGAGGCCTGGCTGGAGGCGCCTGCGCGTTTCGAGCCCTCCGGTGCCCCGTGCCCGTAAAGGCGGTCCGGCGAGGCTCGCGCACGGCCAGAATGCGATTGACGCCTCCCGGGCAGCCTGCTACATTCAATTCGGACGATAACGGCCGGGGGCTCCCCGGCCGTCGGTTTGTTCCGGTGGGGATAGAGCGATGCGTGCTGGTATGACGGCAGGATGGATGGTGACGGTGAGCTTGGCGGCAGGGCTCTTGCCCGGGTGCGCGGAGGTGGTCGCGCAACAGCCCGGGGAGCGCGCGCGCGAGGCGGGCCGGCCCGCCCTCTCCTCCAACCCGGGTCCGGTGGACCCCCGAGTGGACCGGCGCGCCTACTATGCCTACTCCCGCAGCGTGTGGGCCGAGATCCAGGGAGATCTGGACATGGCCGCCATGTGGGGGAAGGAGGCCCAGCGGAACGATCCGACCTCGCTCCACCTTCGGAGCCACCTCACCTCGCTCCTCCTCAAGAAGGGGGATTTCCGCGCGGCCATCCATGAGGGGGAGGAGATCCTAGCCCTCGCTCCCAACAACGTCCAGGCCCATCTGCTCCTGGCGGCGGCCTACCAGGGGCTGCGCAACGTCAAGGGGGCGGAGAAGCACTACCAGGAAATCATCCGCCTGGACCCGAGCCGGGCCGAGGCCTACCTCTTCCTCGGGAATCTCTACGTGGAGAGTCGGAACTTTCCCGAGGCTATCCAGGCCTTCGAGTCGCTGATCCGGGTCCATCCGGGCAGCCACCTCGCCCGCTACAGTCTGGGCCGGATCTACCTGGAATTGAAGTCGCCCGAGCAGGCCCGCGAGCAGTTCCAGGCGGCGATCGAGCGGAACGCGGACTTCGATCCGGCCTGGGTGGGACTGGCCGCCAGCCTGGAGGCGCAGGGGCGGCTAGAAGAGGCGGTCCAGGTGTACCAGCGGGCCCTGGCTGCCGACCCGCAGAACCGGGAGTTCCGCGAGCGGCTGGCGCAGCTCCATTTGCGACGCGGCGACCTGGAGGCCGCGCTCGCCGCCTACGAAGAACTGCGACGCGGCGATCCGGCCAACCTCATGATCCTGACGCGCATCGGGCAGATCCACACAGAGCTGAAGCGTCCCGAGCAGGCCCTGACGATCTTCCGCGAGGTTCTCCGGAAGGAGCCGTCGAACGGCGAGGCCCGCTTGGCGCTGGCCCTGACGCTGGAGGGGACGAAGCGGTACGAGGAGGCGCTGGAGGTTCTGGGGAAGCTTCCGCCGCAGGACCCGCGCCACGTGGACGGCCTGCTCCATCGCGGCTACATCTTCGGGCAGCTCGAGCGGTTCGAGGAAGCCACGGCCGCCTTCACCGAGGCGGCCCGCCTGCGCCCCCACGAGGGGAACGTCCCGTATTACCTCGGGCTGACCTACATGCAGAAGAAGGACTATCTCCAGGCCATCGTGCACCTGGAAAAGGCCGTCGCCATGGATCCGGCCAACGTCCAGTACCACTATCAGCTGGGCGCCGCCCTGGAGCGGGCCCGGCAGATCGGCCGGGCGGAGGCCGTGTTCCGCAAGGTGCTGGAGCTGGATCCCAAGCATGCCGACGGATACAACTACCTCGGGTACATGTTCGCGGAGGAAGGGATCAAGCTGGAAGAGTCCGTGGTCCTGGTGAAGAAGGCCCTGGAGCTGGAACCGGAGAACGGCGCCTTCATCGACAGTCTGGGGTGGGCCTATTTCAGGCTGGGGCGCCTGGACGAGGCGCTGGCCGAGATCCTGCGGGCCGTCCAGTACTCCCGGAAGGAAGACCCGACCATCCGCGAGCACCTCGGGGACGTGTACTTCAAGAAGGGCATGCTCCAGGAGGCTCTTCGCGAATGGGAGCGCGCGGTGGCCCTGGACGAGACCAACGCGACCCTCCGCCAGAAGCTGGACGACCTGCGCAAGCGTCTCTCCCGCGACGTTCAATGAGACACCCGCTCCTTTTCCCCGGAGCAGCGCTCCTGCTCCTGGGCGTATCCTGCGCCGTGGTGCCGGAGGGCCCGCCGCCCGCCCCGCCCACCCCGCCGGAGGCGGGCGCCGTGCGGGAACGGCTGCTCAAGGACGAGGCCGGACCGCGGACGATGCGGGGACTGGCGACGGTGCGCTATGAGGGGCCGGCGGGCAGCGGGTCGGCCACCCAGGCCGTTCTCCTGGCCGTGCCGGACCGGGCGCGGCTGGAGACGCTGAGCCCCCTGGGCACGACCGCCGTGGTCGTGGTCCTGCGCGGAGAAGAGGTGCGGGTCCATTCCCTCCTGGCCAACGCGTACGGGGTCGGGCAGGCCACACGCGAGACGGTGGGGCGACTCACCCGGATCCCCATCCCGCCCAGCCCGTTTCTGCGCCTCCTGGCGGGGCTCCCCCCGCTCCCTCTGCGGGCGAGCGATCCGCGGCTCCTGGTGACGATGGTCGGGGCGGCGGTCCGGGTGGACTCGGTGGACGGAGGCTTCTGGCAGCGCCTGTGGACCGAGCGGGACGGGGTGGGTGTGGAGGGGGGAGAACTGGGCGACGCCTCGGGCCCGCTCCTCACGTTTGCCTTCGCAGACCATCGGCCGGTTGGCGACGCCACCTTTCCGTTCGCCATCCGGCTGGAGAGCGTGACGACCGGGTCGCGGCTGGACCTCCACTACAGCACGGTCCGCCTCGGCGAACCGATCGAGGGGTCGCTCTTCGAACTCCCTCGTCCCACGGCCCCGGGCACGCGACTCCTCGACCTGGACGGACCGGGTCCGAAGGACGGCGGGCAGGGCTCCGAGTCGCGCGGGGGCATGCCGTGAACGAGGTGGTGGTCCCCTCGCCGGCCAAGGTCAACCTCTTCCTGGAGGTGCTCGGGCGACGACCGGACGGATACCACGAGATCGAGTCCGTCCTCCAGCTGATCGACCTCTGCGACGAGGTGCGCCTGCGATCTGGACCGTCCGGGATCCGGCTCCGCGTCACGGGGGCCGATCTCCCGGAAGGCGAGGGGAATCTCGCCTACCGGGCTGCGGCCCTGCTCCTCGGGGAGAGTCGGCACGAAGGCGGCCTCGAGATTCACCTCGCCAAACGGATCCCGTTGGCGGCGGGCCTGGGGGGCGGGTCGAGCAATGCGGCGGCCGTTCTGGTGGGGGTCAACCGGCTCTACGGACTGGGGTGGTCCCTCGCCGCCCTCCAACAACTGGGGGCGCGGCTGGGGAGCGACGTGCCCTTCTTCCTGACCGATGGGCTGGCCTTGGCGACGGGGCGGGGCGAGCTCCTGCGCCCCCTCACTCCCTGGTCGCCCCAGTGGTTGGTGGTGACGAACCCCGGGGTTCCGGTGTCGACCGCGTGGGTCTACGATCAGGTGAGTTCGAAATTGACAAAAGACGAGGGTCACAGTACTATTCAACCTTTAATTAACGACGGCCGATTGCCGTGGCCACCAGAATGGGCCTTCAACCGGTTGGAGGTCATCGTGTTCCCGAGTCGGCCGGAGGTGAAGGCGCTGCGGGACGTTCTGGTGGAAGGGGGGGGTTCGCCCGTCCTGATGTCCGGCAGCGGGGGGTCGGTGTTTGCCGTGATGCCGGATGCTCTCTCGGCCGCGGGCCTGGCGGCGCGCGTGCGCGCCGGCGGGGCGTTCGCGGCGGCGGTGCGAACCTTGGCCGCCAATCCGTTGCTCGTGCGGGGGGACTGACCGGGCCCGCGCGTCGGATCATCGCGTGTCGGGTCAGAACCCCTCGGTTTGGAGGGGGAGAAGGGGAAGTCCATGGGCGGAAACCTGGTGCTCACCTCGGGCAGGGCGCATCCCCTGCTGTCGCAGGAGATCGCGACCTACCTCGGGGTCCGGTTGGCGGAGACGGAGGTCTCGGAGTTCTCGGACGGTGAGGTCTTCGTCCAGGTAAACGAGAACGTCCGGGGTGCGGATGTCTTCGTCATCCAGCCCACGTGTCACCCGGTCAACCGCAACATCATGGAACTCCTCATCATGATCGACGCCCTGAAGCGGGCCTCGGCCTGCCGCATCACGGCGGTGATCCCCTACTACGGGTACGGGCGCCAGGACCGGAAAGTCCAGCCCCGCGTCCCCATCACCGCCAAGCTCATGGCGGACCTGATCACGGCGGCCGGCGCCCACCGGGTGCTGACCATGGACCTGCATGCGGGCCAGATCCAGGGCTTCTTCAACATACCGGTGGATCACCTGTTCGCCGCCCCCGTGCTGCTCCAGTATTTTCAGACGCGTCAGCTGGCGGGGGCCTGGCGGGACCTGGTCGTGGTCGCCCCCGACGCGGGGGGTGTGGAGCGGGCCCGGGCCTTCGCCAAGCGGCTGGGAGCCTCCCTGGCGATCATGGACAAGCGGCGTACGGGCGTAAACGAGGCCAAGATCATGCACGTCATCGGTGAGGTCCGGGACCGGGACGTGATGCTGCTCGACGATATGATTGACACGGCGGGGACGATCACCCAGGCCGTGGAGGCCCTGAAAGCGGAAGGGGCGGGCCGGATCATGGCGAGTTGTACCCATGCCGTCCTCTCGGGCCAGGCCATCCCGCGGCTGGAGGGGTCGGCGATCGAAGAGGTCGTGGTGACGAACACCATTCCCTTGCGGGAAGAGCTGGCAGTCAAGAAGATCACGGTCCTCTCGGTGGCCCCGCTGCTCGGCGAGGCGATCCGTCGCATTCATACCGAGAGTTCGGTGAGCTCGCTCTTCGTCTGATGCGGCGAGGCGATCCGGCCGCTCAGCGGGAGATTCGTTCATCCGGAAGTGGAGGGACGCATGGCAACGGTGGATTTGAAAGGCGAAGTCCGAACCGTGGTGGGGAAAGGGGGGGCGAAGAGGTTGCGCCGCGCCCAGCGCATCCCGGGGGTGGTCTACGGCGGCCCGCGGGGTCCCATCTCGGTGGTGGTCAATCCGCGGGAACTCCTGGCCGTGCTCGGTGCCGGGGATAACGTCCTGATCAACCTCTCGCTGACCGGGGGCGAGACGCCCCAGACCTCCCTGGTGATCCTCAAGGAGCTGCAGCGGGATCCGGTGAAGGGGGGACCGCTGCACGCGGACTTCATGGAGATCTCCATGGAGCGGAAGATCCGCGTCGAGGTGCCCTTGGCGCTCGCCGGAGAGCCCACCGGGGTCAAGAACAAGGGGGGCATCCTGGAGCATGCACTGCGCCAGCTCTTCGTGGAGTGTCTGCCCCTGAGCATCCCGGAGCGGATCCAGGTGGATGTCTCCGGGCTGGACGTCGGGCACGCGATCCACGTGCGCGACCTGACGGTCGCCGAGGGTATCCGCATTCTGGATGACGGCGGCCGGGTGGTAGCCTCCGTCTTGGCGCCGGTGGCCGAGGAGGTGGCGGCGCCCGCCGAGGAGGAGAAGCCGGCGGAGCCGGAGGTGGTCGGCAAGAAGGAGAAGGAGGAGGCGGAGGCCCCGGAAGAGACGAAGGGTAAGACGGAGGCGAAAACCAAGTAGGTGGACGACTTCGGGGGAGTGTGCTGGCTGGTGGCGGGCCTCGGCAATCCGGGTCGGGCCTACGCCGGCACGCGGCACAACGTCGGCTTCGCCGTGGTGGAGCGGCTGGCGGCGGCCTCCGGGGTGACGTTCGGCCCGGGCGCGTTTCAGTCGCTGGTGGCGCAGATCGAGCTGGGGGGGGCTGCGGTCCTCCTCCTCGAGTCCCAGGCGTTCATGAATCGGAGTGGGTTCCCGGTGGCCAGCTGGCTGGCACGCCTGGACCTGCCGGCGGCCAAGCTGCTGGTGGTTCATGACGATCTGGATCTGCCCCTCGGCCGGATCCGGGTCGTGGCCGGGGCGGGATCCGGAGGCCACCGTGGTGTGGCCTCCATTCAGGCCGTGATCGGGACCCAGGAATTTCCCCGGATTCGCGTGGGGATCGGCCGCCCGGCGGGTGACGAGGCCGCGACGGATCGGGTCCTGACGGAATTTTCGCCAGGGGAGTTGAACCTCCTCGGCGCGGTGCTGGACCGGGCGGTCGCGGCGGTCCAGGAGCTGATCCGGCGTGGGCCGGATGCGGCCATGAACCGGTGCAATGTGCGGGCGGTCCCCGGGGAGGGGCTGCCGCCTGCGGATGGAAACGGAGACGCGTGCGAGAGGAGGTGAAGAACGTGCGATCGTATGAGGTGATCTTCATCCTGGACCCGGCCTTGGCCGACGACGGTATCGAGGCCGCCATCACGGCCGCCAAGGGTGCGGTGACGAAGGCGGGGGGCGAGGTGGCAGAGGTCCAGAAGTGGGGGAAGAAGCGCCTGGCCTACGAGATCAAGAAGCGCCGCGAGGGGCACTACGTCTACTTTCACGTCCAGGCGCCGGCGAAGGCTGTGGCGGATCTCGAGCGCCATCTGAAGATTGCAGAGCCCGTGCTGAAGTATCTCACGGTGCTCATGCAGGCGCCGCGGCGGAGAGCCGAAAAGACCCCGCCGTCTGTGGCGGTGGAGGCGGCGCCTCAGGAGGCTTGAGCATGGCCAGTTTCAATAAAGTCATCCTCATGGGCAACCTCACCAGGGATCCCGAGCTGCGCTACACGCCCAGCGGGGCGCCGGTGTGCAACTTCGATCTGGCCATGAACCGCTCCTACACCACGCAGGGCGGGGAGCGGCGTGACGAGGTGTGTTACGTCACCGTGGTGGTGTGGGGCAAGCAGGCGGAGACCTGTGCGGAGTATCTCGCCAAGGGCCGCGCGGTCTTGGTCGACGGGCACCTGCAACAGCGATCGTGGGAGACGCCCGACGGGCAGAAGCGCTCCAAGCACGAGGTGGTGGCGGAGCGCGTGCAGTTCCTGGGGCCGCGCAAGGGTGCGACGGGGTCGGCGCCGAGTGAGGAAGAGCCGGAGGCGCCTCGACCGCCGGAGCAGGACGACGTTCCGTTCTGACCCCCCGTGCGCGGGTGTGAGGGCCCGAGCAGAACGAAGGTGGCCGCCCCCAGGATGGGGCGAAAGGAGAGGGAAGCGTGCTGAAGAAGCGGCGGACGTATCGTCGGCAGAAGGTCTGCAAATTCTGCCTGGATAAGATCGCGCAGGTGGATTTCAAGGATGTGAAGCGCCTGCGCAGTTTCGTGAGCGACCGGGGGAAGATCATTCCGCGGCGCATCTCCGGCAACTGCGCGTACCACCAGCGGGAGTTGACGGTGGCCATCAAACGGGCGCGGAGCATCGCCCTGCTCGCGTTTGCGGCGGAACTCGCCTGAGGCGCGCTGCGAAGGGGTTGGCCGCCGTGGGGGTGCGAATCCAGGAGAGGCGCTGGTTGGCCGCAGGAGTGGAAGCCGTCCTGGCCGGCCTGCTGGCCGTTGGCCTGTTCGCCTCCGGGAGTGTCTTCCCGGTGTTGGGGATCGGCCTGAGCCTGTTGTCGCCCCTGCCCCTGGTCGCCCTCCGGCTGCGGCACGGACGGGGTGCCCTCGGGCTGGCTCTGGTCCTCGCCGCCCTGGCCTTGGCCGTTCCGCTGTCCTGGGTGCAGGCCCTGGTGTTCCTGCTCGAATTCGGGGCCCCGGCCCTCCTGCTGGCGGAGGGGATCCAGCGGGGGGCTCGACCGGAGGCCGTCGTCATCGGCGTGGCCACGGTCCTGGCATTGGGGGGAGTGACGGTGTTGGTCCTCGAGGCGGGCACGTGGGGACAGCCGCAGGTCGCCATCCAGCGGCATGTCGACGGGCTCCTCACGGAGATGGAGGCTCTCACGGCGCGCATGGGGCTTCCGGCGGAAGGGGGGGCGCCTGCGGAGACTCCCACGCGAAAGCTCCGGCCCGTTCTCTTGGCAGGGTTTCCCGGGTTCTTTTTCGTCGGGAGCCTCCTGACCGGCGCAGGGTATCTCCTCCTGCTGCAGGGCATCCTCCGCCGGTGGTCTGCTCAACTGGGCGGCGTGGCTGCCGGGAGCTTTCGCTGGGAGCTTCCGGAGTTCTTGGTGTGGGCCTTCATCTGCTCGGGGCTGCTCTATCTGACGGGCGTGCCCTCGCTCCTGACCGTGGGGCTGAACGGCCTGATCATCCTGATCGCTCTCTATTTTCTCCAGGGGCTGAGCATCGCCGCGTTTCTGTTCCGCCGGTTCCAGTTGCCCCGGTTTCTGGCCACGTTGTCGGTGGTCCTGCTGGTGTTCCAGCCGTTCTTCACGCTGCTGGTCGCCGGCCTGGGGCTGTTCGATGTGTGGTTCGCGTTCCGGCACCTGAGCTTCCCCAAGACGCCGCGACAGACGTAGGGATGCGAGCTGAGAGCCGGGACGTGAATCTTGGATTGACCCCTGGGAGTTGAGTGTGGAGAACGGAGCGTACCCATGAAAGTGATTCTGATGCAGAAGGTCGAGCGGTTAGGGGAGCCGGGGCAGCAGGTTGAGGTGACGGACGGCTACGCCCGGAACTACCTCCTCCCCAAGCGGCTCGCCGTGCTGGCGACCCCGGGCCGGATGCGGTCGCTCACCCAGTTGACCGCACAGGCCAAGAATCGAGAGGACCGGGCCCAGCGAGAGGCGGAGGTGCTGGCCGAGCGGCTGGCGACCGTGCACTTGGTGTTCTCCCGTCGGGCCATCGAAGAGACAGCGGCCGAATTCGCGCCGATGCCGGCACCGGCGGCCGAGTCCGCCCCCGCACCGGCAGTGGAAGAGGGAGCGGGCCTGATGGCCCCCAAGCTCTTCGGGTCGGTGACCAGCCAGGATATCAGTGAGGCGCTGGCGGGTCAGGGAGTGGCACTGGACAAGCGACAGATCTTACTCGAGGAGCCCATCAAAACCCTGGGGGTCCATACTGTTCCGGTCCGGCTGCACGCCGACGTGGCGACCACCGTCAGCGTCACCGTGGAGCGGGAAGCTTGAGGGAGTCTCCATTGACCGCGTGGCCCCATGCCTGATCCCGCGGTGTCATCCGAACGAATCCCCCCGCAGAACCTTGAGGCGGAGGTGTCCGTCCTGGGCGCGATCCTGCAAGAGACCGGCGCCCTGCTCAAGGCCATGGAGGTTCTCCGGCCGGCGGACTTCTACAAGGGGGCCCACCGGAAGCTCTTCGGGGCCTGCGTAGACCTCTTCGAGCGCAACGAGCCCGTGGACCTGGTGACGCTGGCCAACGAGTTGATGCGTCGCAAGGTCCTGGAAGAGGTCGGGGGAGCGACCTATCTTGCCTCCCTGGTGGATGCCGTCCCCACCGCGGCCAACGTGGCCCATCATGCCCGCATCGTCAAGAACAAGGCCCTGCTGAACGCCTTGATCCAGAAGGGTACCGCCGTGGTCGCGCGGGCCTTCGCCGATACGGAGGACGTGGACGAGGTCCTGGATTGGGCGGAGCAGCAGATCTTCGAGATCTCCCAGGAGAAGATCAGCCGCTCCTTCGTTCCGCTGAAGAGCATCCTCAGGGGCACGTTCGAGGCCATCGAGAGGCTGTACGCGAGGAAGAGCCACGTCACCGGCGTGCCCACCGGGTTTCGCAAGTTCGACGAGATGACGGCGGGGCTGCAACCTTCCGACCTGATCGTCGTGGCGGGCCGGCCCTCCATGGGCAAGACGAGCTTCTGCCTGAACGTGGCGCAGCACGCCGCGCTGCAGGAGCACATCACGGTCGCCATCTTCAGCCTGGAAATGTCCAAGGAGCAACTGGTCCAGCGCATGCTCTGCTCGGTGGCCAACGTGGACTCCCATCGGCTGCGGACCGGCTACCTGTCGGATGCGGACTGGCCGCGACTGACCACCGGGGCCGGCCACCTCTCGGAGTCCCCCATCTTCATCGACGATACGCCCGGCATCTCCCTCCTGGAGATGCGGGCCAAGTCCCGCCGCCTGAAGGCGGAACAGGGCCTCGGCCTGGTGATCATCGACTACCTCCAGCTCATCACGGGCCGGGGCCGGATCGAGAGCCGGCAGCAAGAGATCTCGGAGATCTCCCGATCCCTGAAGGCCATGGCCAAGGAACTGAACGTTCCGGTGGTGGCCCTGTCCCAGCTGTCGCGCGCCGTGGAGTCGCGCCAGCCCCCCCGGCCCCAGCTCTCCGACCTGCGCGAGTCGGGGGCCATCGAGCAGGATGCGGACGTGGTCACCTTCCTGTATCGGCCGGCCCTCTACCGCGCGCGGAAGGACAAGGACGAGGAGCCGGAGGAGCCGGAGGACAACACCACCGAGGTCATCATCGGGAAGCAGCGGAACGGCCCGACGGGAACGGTGTACCTGGCGTTCCTGCGGGAGTTCACCCGGTTCGAGGAGCAAGAGCGACAACGGGACTTCGGATGACGGCGGGCGAGAGATCAGTGCACACAGAGTGGCAGTGTCTGGCGCGGCGGGTGCGGGCGCGAGTCCGGGGCGCGGGGCTGGCCCTGGCCCTGGCGCTGGTGCTGGGGGTGCCGGCGGGAGCGCAGGCCGCCGAGCCGGCCGGCCGGCCGCTGAATCTCTGGCCCTTCTACGACGAGCGGGATGATCCGGTCGAGCGGGCACACTACACCGGGGGGCTGGGCCCCCTCGTCCTCTCGGGGCGATCCCAGGACGGGGCCGTCGAGGAACTCGCCCTCCGGCCGCTGTTCTATCGGCGCGAGGACAAGGTCCGGCAGGTTCTGGAGTGGGAGGCGCTCTACCCCCTCCTGACCTACAGCCGGCACGAGGAGGACTGGGAGTTTCAGTTCCTCCAGCTGCTGAGCGCCCGGAACGAAGGGTCCCGGCCGACGGAGCGGGAGCGGCGCGCCGACTTCTTCCCATTCTACCTCAGCGGCACCACCGAGGAGGGGGAGGAGTACCGGGCCGTCCTGCCGTTTGGGGGCCGGGCACTGAACCGGCTGGGGCAGGACGAACTGGAGTTCGTGCTCTTCCCGCTGTATGCCCGCTTCGTGAAGCAGGGCGTGGAGACCCGGTATTTCCCCTGGCCGCTCGTCTCCGTGACCCGGGGGGAGGGGGGGCACAGCGGCTTTCGGCTGGTGCCCCTCTACGGGCAGGAGGAGAAGCCCGGGGTCTTCGAGAAGCGATTCGCGCTCTGGCCGCTCTTCCTCCACCAGCGGACCGGCCTGGATGGGGACGACCCCGAGGAGACGCTGGCGCTCTTGCCGCTGTACGTCAGCCAGCGCTCCGCGGCCCGGGAGCGGACGACGTGGCTCTGGCCGCTGTTCAGCTACACCAAGGATCGCGAGCGGGCCTACGAGGAGTGGGACCTCCCCTGGCCGTTTATCAAGATCGCCCGAGGCGAGGGGCGCACCATCACCCGGGTCTTCCCCCTCTTCGCCGTGGAGGAGCGGGTCCTGCGCAACGAGTTCCTCCTGCGGGAACTCAAGAGCCACGACCTCTTCGTCCTGTTCCCCCTGTACCTGCGCAGCGTGGAGGAGATCCCCGGGAACCGGAAGGTGCGTGACCGGACCTTGTGGTATCTCTACTCCGACACCCGCGAGGAGGGGACGGACGGCTCCACCCGGCGGGTGGACGCCTGGCCGTTCTTCCACTACACGCGGGATCGGGAGGGGCGGGTGGCGTTTCAAGCGCTGGCCCTGCTCGAGGCCTTCATGCCCGATGACGAGAAGCTTGCGCGGAACTACTCCCCCCTCTGGTCGGTGTACACCTACCGGAGGGCCCCCGAGGGGGAGACGGTCCACTCCTTCCTCTGGAATCTGGTGCGCCAGGAGGAGACGGGGGCGGGCAGCACCGTGGAGATCCTGGGGCCTGTCCTCAGCTACCGCGAGGCGGAGGAATACACCCACTTTTCGCTCCTGGGGGGGCTCTTCGCGTACGAGGTGCGCCACAACGTCCGGGCGGTGCGCCTGTTCGGCGGACGAATCCTCAGCTGGCACCCGGTCCCCCAGGCGATCGCAACCCTCGATCCGGCAGGAGGCATGCAGTGACGGTCCTGCGCGAACGGCTGCAACGACTCTTCTACGGCCTGGGGGACGGGGGACTGCTCCTTCTGCAGGCCCTCTACTGGTGCAAGGCCGCTCCGCGGAACGCCGACAAGATCCTGGCCCACCTGCTGGAGTTCGGCAACGCGACGCTGCCGATCGCGTCGGTGATGGCGATCTTCATCGGCGGGGTGCTGGCGCTCCAGACGGGCTCGCGCCTGGCGCAGTTCGGGCTGGAGGGAAACATCGGCGGCATCGTGGGGCTCTCCATGGTGAAGGAACTCGGCCCGGTCATGACCGCCCTCCTGGTGGCGGGCCGCGTGGGGTCGGCCATCGCCGCCGAGGTGGGGGCCATGAGCGTCTACGAGGAGATCGATGCCCTGCACACGCTGAACATCAACCCGGTGCGCTACCTGGTCATGCCGCGCCTGGTGGCCAGCGTCATCGCCGTCCCCGCCCTCTGCATGTACGTGAACGTCATCGGCCTCCTGGGCGGGGCCATCGTCTCCGCGGTGAACCCGAAGATCGACGTGAGCATGCGCCTCTTCCGAATGAACTTTCAGGAGGTGGTCCGGTTCGGGGATGTCCTGGACAGCGTCCTCAAGTCCATGGTCTTCGGCGTGGCGGTGACCATCACCTGCTGTTACGTCGGCCTCCGGACCAGCGGAGGCCCGGAAGAGATCGGGCGGGCCGTGACCCGCGCGGTCGTGCTGTCGTTCATGTTCATTTTCGTGTTCAACTACCTCATCACCCGTATCCTCATGTGAGGGCCTGGTGGCCTGGTTCCGGTTTCTGAGCGTTGCCCAGGATGTCCTGGATCCCGCCGTGGCCCCGGCGCCGTCCCGCGCGAACCCCGGGGTGCGGGTGGAGGTCCAGCGGCTGAACAAGTTCTTCGGGCCCAAGCATGTGCTGCGCGACCTCGGTCTCACGGTGGAGCCGGGAGAAACGTTTGTGATCTTTGGGCCCTCGGGCTGCGGGAAGTCGGTGCTCCTGAAGCACATCACCGGCCTGCTCGCTCCCGATTCCGGGCGGATCCTGGTGGACGGGGAGGACCTCCGGTCCGCCGAGGGGGGCCGAAGGTTCCGCATGGCGATGGTGTTCCAATCCGCGGCCCTCTTCAACTCGCTCTCGGTGGGCGAGAACGTGGGGCTGTGGCTCAAGGAACATCAGGTCTGCGGCCCGAAGGAAATCGCCCGCATCGTGGCGGAGAAGCTCGCCCTCGTCGGTCTGGCCGGGACCGAGCGCGGCATGCCGTCGGAGCTGTCGGGCGGGATGAAGAAGCGGGTGTCCATCGCCCGGGCGCTGGCGGTGAACCCCCACCTCATCCTCTACGACGAGCCGACGGCGGGTCTGGACCCGGTCCTGACGGAGCAGATCGGCCACGTGATCGCGGACCTGAAGCGGTTCCACATCACGGCCATCGTCGTCACCCACGACCTGAACCTGGCCGTGGCGGTGGCGGACCGGATGGGGATGATTCACGAGGGGCGGCTCCTCGAGACGGGCACACCGGCGGCCGTCTGGGCCAGCGCCAACCCGGTGGTGCGGGCGTTCATCAGCACCCAGACGAAGGTCCTGGGAAAATAGTCGTTCCGGAAGGAGGCAGGAAGTCATGGCAATGTCGCGAGAGGTTCGGGTCGGGCTCTTCCTGGTGGTGGCCTTCCTTATCCTCATCGCGCTGTTCGAGCTCCTCGGGAAGGAGACCCTCTTCGCCCGCATGGTGGAGTACAAGACGTCCTTCAAATCCATCCCGGGGTTGAAGATCGGGGATCCGGTGCGCCTCGCGGGGGTGGATATCGGCACCGTCCGGGACATTCAGGTGATTGGCGCCCGGGTGGAGGTGACCCTCCGGGTGAAGCCGGGGACGCCGGTCAAGACGGACTCCGTGGCGACCATCAAGCTGACGAGCCTGCTGGGGACCAACTTCGTGGACCTGACCTTCGGCTCGTCGGCGGCGCAGGTGGCCCCGCCGGGCAGCCTCCTCACGAGCGCGGAGCCGCCGGACCTCAATACGCTCCTGGCCCGGCTGAATGATGCGGCGGGGGATATCCAGACCCTCGCCAAGCAGGTCAACGACGGGCTGGGGAAGAGCATCGATCCGATCAGCGCCGCCTTCGAGAGCATGAACCAAATCGCCAAGAAGATCGAGCGGGGGGAGGGCACCCTCGGTCGCCTGATCGCCGACGACGGCTTGTACCGGGAGATTCGGGGAGTCGCCGGCAACCTGAACAAGCTGAGTGACCAGATCGCCAAGGGCCAAGGCACGCTGGGGAAGCTGGTGAGCGATGAGAGCCTGTACAAGGACCTCCGGGCGCTGACCGCAGATCTCCGGGTGGCCTCCCAGGGGCTCGGTCGCCTGACCAAGGACCTGGAGAGCGGCAAGGGGACCCTGGGGAAGCTGGTCAAGGACGACGCCTTGTACCGGGAGGCCAAGGACACCCTGGCCGATGCCCGGGAGGCGATCGGCGGCCTCAGGACCTTCTCGAAGCGTGTGAGCGAGGGGAAGGGTACTCTGGGTAGGCTGATCGACGATGATTCCCTCTACACGGACATGAAGGGGGCCGTCTCCAGCCTGAACGGGATCATGAAGAAAGTGGAACGGGGCGAGGGCACGCTCGGCAAGCTGGTGAACGACGATTCCCTCTACTTCACGGCCAAAGACAGCCTGAAGAAGGTCGGGAAGGGGGCCGACCAACTGCGCGAGCAGGGGCCGCTCAGCATCATCGGGATCGGAATCCAGGCCCTGGGCGCCTTCTAGCAGGTGTCGCCCGTGGGCACGCGGCGCAGCCATTTCGAATGCCAGCAGTGCGGCTATCAGGCGCCGCGCTGGCTGGGACGGTGTCCGGATTGCGGCGCGTGGGGGAGCCTGATCGAGTGCCGCGAGGCGGCGACGACGGGGCCGGCCCGGACGCGCGACCGCCCCGACCATCCCGGCACCCTTCCCATCCCCCTCTGCGACGTCCCCGGCGCGGCCGCCCGACGGCTGCCGACCGGTATCGGGGACCTGGATCGCGTCCTGGGGGGCGGCCTGGTGCCGGGGGCAGTGATCCTCTTCGGAGGGGATCCGGGCGTCGGCAAGTCCACCCTCCTCCTGCAGGCGGCCGGGGCGCTGGCGAAGCAGGGCCTGACCCTCCTCTATGTCTCCGGCGAAGAATCCGTCGACCAGATCGGGGACCGCGGCCGACGGTTAGGCGTAGCGAACTCCCGGCTCCTCCTCGCCGCCGAGACCTCGCTGGAAGCGATCCTCGATCACATCCGGACCGTGAGGCCGTCTGCCGTCATCGTGGATTCCGTCCAGACCGTCTGGAGCCAGACCCTTGAGTCCGCGGCCGGGAGCCTGAGCCAGGTGCGCGAGGTGGCCGGCCGACTCCTCGAGATGGCCAAGCGCGAGGCGGTGAGCGTCTGGCTCATCGGACACGTCACCAAGGACGGAAGTCTGGCGGGCCCCAAGGCCCTGGAACACATCGTGGACACCGTGGTCTATTTCGAGGGCGACCGCCACCACGCCCACCGCATCCTGCGCGCCACGAAGAATCGGTTTGGCCCGACGGACGAGGTCGGGGTCTTCGAGATGCGCCCGGAGGGGCTCGTGCCCGTGGAGAATCCCTCGGCCCTCTTTCTGGCCGAGCGGCCGCCCCACGCCACCGGGTGCCTCGTGGTGGCCACGCTGGAAGGCAGTCGGCCCATCCTGCTCGAGGTCCAGGGCCTGGTGACTTCGACGGGCGCGGCCGTCCCCCGGCGCGTGGCCAACGGGTTGGATTTCCAGCGCGTCGCCATGCTCTTGGCGGTGCTCGAGAAGCGGCTGGGCCTTAGATTGGGCAGCGCGGACGTGTTCCTGAACGTGGTCGGCGGGCTGGAAATCCGGGAGCCGGCGGCGGACCTCGGCGTCCTGGCGGCGGTCCTGTCGAGCGTTCGCAACTCTCCGGTGGAGCCGACCTGGGGATTCTTCGGCGAGGTGGGGTTGGGAGGCGAGGTGCGGACGGTCCCGCAGACCGAGAAACGCCTGCAGGAGCTGCGCCGGCTCGGGTTCAGCCGGGCGATCCTCCCGCGGGCCTCGCTGGAGGGCCTGCCCGAGGGGCTTGGATTGGAGTTGGTTGGGTTGTCCCATGTCGTGGAGCTGGCCGAACTCTTCCCGCAGGGGCGTCCCGGCGGGGAAAATGCGGTTTGACTGCATGGGCCGAGTGTGGTTTAATCGACAGAAATACGTCGTCTTGAGATGAGGGAAACTGTGATGTTCCGGGTTGGGCAGAAGGTGGTCTATCCGACGCATGGCGTAGGGCGCATCGAGGCCATCGAGCAGAAGGATGTCTCCGGGAGCCGGCAGTCCTTTTACATCCTGCGCATCCTGGGCAACGACATGACGATCATGGTGCCGACCGGAAATGCCGAGCGGGTGGGCCTGCGCCAGTTGATCGGCCCCAAGGAAGTGCGCAAGGTGATGGAGATCCTCCGCAAGAAGGACGTCGAGATCTGCCCCAATTGGAACCGCCGGTTCAAGGACAACCTGGAGCGGATCAAGACCGGATCGCTCTACGAAGTCGCAACGGTCCTCCGCAAGCTGGTGCTGCTGCAGAAGGAGCGCAACCTGTCGTTCGGCGAGAAGAAGATGCTGGAAACCGTGCGGCAGCTCCTGGTCAGCGAGATCTCCCATGCCGTGGGCATCGAAGAGGGGGATGCCCGCTCCATGGTCGACCGCACCATCGCCAAAGCCTGAGGCCTCCCGTTCCGGGAGGAGGTGACCTCGCGTGTCGGAACAGGTGCTGCGCATCCTGCTGGTGATCTGCTGCGGCTTGGCCGGTGGCATTGGGTTGATCCTCCAGCGCGGCGCAGATTTCGCCTCCGCCCTCGGCATCCTGGCCGGGCTGATCTTCGGCGTGCTGCTCTTGCTCCTGGAGTGGGGGCTCCGGCGCGTCCCCGGCAAGGCGCTTCTCCAGGCGATCCTGGGCCTGGTCGTCGGCATGGCCGTGGGCCGGCTGGCGTTCGCCGTCCTGGGCAATCTGGTGGCCCCGCTGCCGGTTGGGATGGCCCCGCTGGCGCAGGCCCTCTGCCTGCTGGGCGGAGCCTACCTGGGCGCCGTCGTCATGCTGGATAAGGGCCGGGAGTTCAACGTCGCCGAGTTCGTACGCCTGCTGAAGGAGCAGCCGCGGGCCGAGAGCTACAAGCTGCTGGACACCTCCGTCATCATCGACGGGCGGATCGCCGACATCACGGAGACCGGGTTCCTCGAGGGGACGCTGGTGATTCCCCAGTTCATCCTGCGGGAGCTGCAGCACATCGCGGACTCGTCCGATCCGCTGAAGCGCAATCGAGGCC
The DNA here is from genome assembly GCA_041489335.1 of Methylomirabilia bacterium. Taxonomy (GTDB): domain Bacteria; phylum Methylomirabilota; class Methylomirabilia; order Methylomirabilales; family 2-02-FULL-66-22; genus 2-02-FULL-66-22. The sequence goes on along the minus strand of JBGPQZ010000015.1, from coordinate 811 downwards.
GCCGGGGCCTCGATATCCTCCAGAAGATTCAGAAGAAGGTGGGGATCCGGGTTGAGATCAGCGACATGGAGTTTCCCGAGATCCGCGAGGTGGACAACAAGCTGGTGGCGATGGCCAAGGCCCGGAGCGCCAAGATCGTGACCAACGACTTCAACCTCAACAAGGTGGCGGAGCTCCATGGGGTCGGGGTCCTGAACATCAACGAGCTGACCAACGCCCTGCGTCCCGTGGTCCTGCCGGGCGAGGATATGCGCGTCTACGTCCTGAAGGAAGGTAAGGAGTACAACCAAGGCATCGCCTACCTGGACGACGGGACGATGGTCGTGGTGGACAACGGGCGGCGGCACATCGGCCAAACCATCGACGTGTGCGTGACCTCGGTCCTCCAGACCACGGCCGGGCGCATGATTTTCTCCCGGCTGAAGGAAGAGGCAGAGGCCGCCTGAGCCGATCCTCCTCAATTCCCAATTCCCAATTCCCAATTCCCACGGCGCATGCGCCGGTCTGAGCCGTTGGGGTTGGTCATTGGGAATTGGGATTTTGTTTCGAGGAATTCGGATGCACGTGACAGCGATCGTGCCGGCCGCAGGGAGCGGGACCCGGCTGCGCGCTCCGACCCCCAAGCAGTACCTCCTGCTGGCGGGGGCACCGCTCCTCACCTGGACCATCCGCGCCCTGCTGGCCACGGACCAGATCGCGCACCTCATCCTGGTGGTGCCTCCGGGGGACGAGGGGCGGGTGCAGGCGGAGGTGCTGTCGCCGTTTGCCCTCTCCGTCCATCAGGTCGTTCCCGGCGGCGCAGAGCGGCAGG
>JBGPQZ010000014.1:0-23312 GCA_041489335.1 Methylomirabilia bacterium | reverse complement strand
GGACGGAGTCTGCGCCATTCCGCGCGCCCGCACCGCCGGCTATCGCATTCTCGTCTGCGACCGCGGGCTGATCCCTCGAACGCATCTTCCCGCCCTCCTGTTCCACGAGCTCATCCACGTCGCGCGCGGGCAAGAACTGGACGCCGAAGCATTCGAGAGCGCCTGGTTTTCGCAGGCCGAAGGCGCCCGGCTGCCGACGGGGGACGACTGGCAGATCTTCAAGCGAGAAGCGTATCAGGGCTGGTGGGTCCGGCTGGATCCCCGGAGTCGGCGTGTGACCGATTACGCCGATCGTCTCGTCGTCACCCTTCCCCCACCTGCGCGCCGCCGGTCGGCGCGCCGAGAGAGGAGGCCGTCATGGCCAAGCCCCAGGGAAAGAAACCGGAGAAGCTCAGCGTGAAGCTCGTGGTCGAGATCACCGGGCACATGCCGCGGCCCGAGGTGGAGCAGTTCATGGCCTCGCTTTCCAGCGTGGTCAACAATCATCTGGAAAACGGAGGGAATGGCGGAACGTAAGCAAGATTGCAGCTTGCAGATTTCGGATTGCAGATTGGACCCTTGCCCAACCTTTCTCCGCGCCCAAGGGTGCCCGGGAAGCGCGGCTGACGACCGGGTGAGGGAAGAGGGGGCAGCCGCGGGATCGTCGGCTGTATCAGAGTCTGCGCGCGCGTGCCGGGCCGGTGCCGGCCTCACTCCGGCTCAGGGAGGGAGAGGCGGCGCACCGGGCCGAATTGCGCGAGGGCCGCCTCGCACTTGGTGGCGTCCCCCACTACCAGGATGGTCGTGGCGTCGGGTCGGAGGTACTGCCGGGCGACACGCTGGATGTCCTCGACGGTCACGGCGCGATAGCGGTCCAAGAGGCCTTCGTAGAAGTCGGCGGGCTCCCCGTCGAACTCCAGCGTGAGGAGTTGGAGCACGGTGCTGGATCGGGAGGGGAAGCGGAAGACGAAGGAGTTGATGATCGCCTCCTTGGCGCGCGCCAGCTCGCGCGGACTCACGGGCTCCCGCTGCAGCCGCGCCATCTCCTCCAGGATGACCTGCACCGCCCGCGGCACGTTCTCGTTCTTGGTCTGCACGGACGCCCGGAAGATCCCGATGTCCCGCGTCGTGGTGGGGAACGTGGCCCAGGCCGAGTAGGCCAGGCCCTCTTCCGAGCGGACCCGCTCCGTGATCCGGCTGGTGAAGCCGCTGCCGCCCAGGATGAAGTCCAGCAGATCGATGGCGTAGCGATCGGGGTTGGCCCGGTTGATGCCGAAGTGCCCCAGGAGGAGGCTGGCCTGGCCGAGGTCCCGATGGAGAACGTAGGCGGCGCGCTCGAAGCGGGGGACCACGGCCGGGAGGGGCGGGAGATCCAGGGGGCCGTCCGGCGTCCAGCCGCCCAGGTCTCGCTGGATCTTGTCGGCCAGCTCGTCCGGCGAGAAATCGCCCACGGCGGCCACCAGGATGTTGTCGGGTCGCACCAAGCGGCGGTGGTGCCGGACGAGGTCGTCTCGCTGGATGGCCCGCGCCTGGGCCGGCGTGAGGGGGCGGCCCAGCGGATAGGCCTCGGTGTACATCTGACGGGCGAACTCGCGAGCGGCCAGGTGCGACGGGTTCTCGACCACCCGGCGGAGATCCTCGAGCACGCGACCCCTGGCGGTCTCGAGCGGCTGCGGGTCGAAGGCGGGCCGGCGCAGCATCTCGGCCAGGAGCGCGAGGCCGCGCTTCGCGTCCTTGGCGAGCGCGTTCAGGGTAAGGGAGAGCACCTCGGTGCCGGCGGACGCCTCTATGGAGAGGCCGAGGGTCTCCAGTTCGTCGTTCATGGCGGCGGAATCGCGCGCGGCGGTGCCCCCGTTCCTGAGCTGGGAGGCCGTGAAGCTGGCCACGCCGGGCCGCGCGGGATCCTCGTAGAGGCTGCCGGCGCGCACCAGCACGGAGACGTCCAGCACGGGAAGCGAGCGGTCGCTGGCCAGGTAGAGGACGATGCCGTTCCTGAGGACGCGGCGCTCGACCTCGCGCCCGAGGCGCGGGATGGTGAGCTGGAGCGGCGGAATCGGCAGCCGCTCGACGAGGGCGGCGCCCGGCGAGCGCGGCGAGACGGGCAGACCGGCCTCCGGCGCCGCGCAGCCGGCGAGCACCAGGCAGAACAGAAGACACGAGGCAGAGAGCAGGGCCGATTGCCGATTGCCGATTGCCGATTGCCGATTGTGGCGGAGGAGACGTCGGCAATCGCCCATCAGTTCGCCTCTCATGGCCGACGGGCCGGCGCCCCTGGCGTGGGGCGAGGCCGCGCGCTTTCCCCCTCGCTCCGAACCAGCCAGGCCACGGTGCGGCGGCGCGGCAGAAGGTACTGCCGGGCCACGCGCCGGACGTCCTCTGCCGTGACGGCCAGGATCTTCTCGCGCTCCTCGAAGGCCGTCCGCCAGTCTCCCCGGAGGGCCCACGCGTTCCCCAGGGTGGAGGCCAGGCCGGTGTTGGAGGCGAGGCTCCGAACCAGAGCCACCTCCATCTGGTTCCGCACCTTGGTGAGCTCGCGGTCGGTCACCGGCTCGGCCTGGAACGCGGCAATCTGGGTCTCGATGGCCGCCTCCACCTCCTCCGGCGGGTGCGGGGCGCGGGGGGTCGCCTGCACGAGGAAGAGGCCCGCGTGCTGCAGGAGCCAGGGCCCCGCCGAGATGCTGCTGGCCACGCGCTGTTCCTCGACCAGCCGCTTGTGGAGCCGGGAGGATCGGCCGTCACCCAGGAGGGCGCTCAGGACCCGGAGGGGATACGTGTCGGGATGCCCGAGCGGCGGCGCCTGGTAGAGCATGAGGAGAACCGGCTCCGCGGGGAACTCGACGCGGAGGCGACGCTCGCCCGCCTGGGGGGGTTCCGCCAGGATCGGGGAGGGCGGGACGGATTGCGCGGGAATGGAGCCGAAGTATTCCTCGGCGAGGTGGATGACCTCGGCCGGATCCAGATCACCCACCAGGACGGCGAGGGCGTTGTTGGGGGCGTAGTACGTCCGGAAGTAGGCCTCGGCCTGCGGCCGGGTGAGGTTCGTGAGGTCGCCCGCCCAGCCCAGCACCGGGTGGCCGTACGGCACGGCCACGAAGCTGGCGGCGAGGGCCGCCTCCATGAGCCGCCCCTGGGGATTCACATCCACCCGCTGGCGCCGCTCTTCCTGGACCACGTCGCGTTCCATGTAGAATCCGCGGAAGACGGGGCTCCGCATCCGGTCGGATTCCAGGAGGGCCCAGAGTTCCAGCCGGTTCTTGGGCAGGCTCACGAAGTACTGCGTGCCGTCCCGGGACGTGGAGGCGTTGAGCCGGGAGCCCCCGTGCCGCTGGTAGATCTCCCAGAGCTCGTTCCTGATGATGAACTGCTTGGCCTCGGCCTCGAGGGCGGCCACCTCCTGCTCGAGGGCGACGGCTCTGGCGGGGTCTCGCGCCTGCCCGCGCCTGCCCGCGACCCGCTCCGTCTGGAGCGCCGTCTGCAAGGCGTCGATCTTTTCCAGGAGGGGACGCTCGCGCTCCGGGTCGGTGGTCCCGAAGAGCGTGGTGCCCTTGAACATCATGTGCTCCAGTAGGTGGGCGAGCCCGGTCTGGCCGGGCGGCTCATTCACGCTGCCGACCTTGAAGCGGAGGTAGGCCGAGAACGTGGGGGACTCGCGCCGCTCCACGATCAGGAACCGCATGCCGTTCCGCAAGGTGTGTTCCGTCACCGGAAAGTGGAAGAGGTCGGGGAGCGCGGCGGGCTCGGCCGGCGGACCGGGCAAGAGCAACAGCCAGCAGGCCGTGGCGACGAGAAAGAGGAAGGTCTGGGAGCATCTCCGCATGGCGGAACTCCAGGCTCGAGGCGATTCGCGGGTGGCCGTACTGTATCATGGTAGCGATTCCGGACAAGGGCTTCCGGCGGAAAAAGAATATCTCTGTAGTCCGGTATATGACGGCCGGAGCGTAATCCTTTGCGGGATATCGCACAGGGGGCGGTGGGTCTTGGGACAATCTCGCCGCCAGTCAACATTCTCGTCCGATTTGTCTGATCAACCTGACAAAATACCAAACACTCAATCGTTTGAAAATCAAGGGATTGTCGGATCGTGCGATCTTGGAGGGCGTATGGATTCCCTGGCACCGGCCTTGCTCCTGTAAGAGGGGTCTTCCGGACAGATGGGCATGGGCTGACGGAGTGCGTAGGTCAGCGGGCGACGGGGGAAAGGCTTCCGGGATTGCGGGGTGAGGGCATGCGGAAGGGGGCTCCGAGGAGTGAAAACGACATCATCCTCATGGCCATCGCGCGGGAAAAGGAATCCTACGCGCATCTGGCCGGCGCCGCCCGGGCCTGCACCTGCCCCAAGGCCAAGCGTCTCTACAACCAGTTGGCCCTGGATGAACTGAAGCACCTCCTGACGTTGGTCAGTATGATGGACGGCCTGGCCGACGACTGCCTGGCGCAACTCGACCTGACGTTTCCCATGGAGAGCGACGTGCCGGATCCGCTCCCGCAGACCGAGGATAGCATCCTGCGGTCCACCATGGCCGAAGAGCAGCGGTCCCAGCAGCTCTTCACGAGTCTGGCGGTGGGCGTCGACCGCGAGGAACTGCTCTCCCTGTTCGAGACTCTCCGCGCCGAGGAAGAAGACCATTTGACGCGTCTCAGGACGATGCTGTACGGATTGGAGGCGGACCGGCCGGTGGTGGCCAAGTGGCTCCGCTCCATCCGCCGCCTCGTCCCTGCCGAGTACCTGCATTGAACTGTGGCCACCCGGGGGGAAGGTAAGGGGAGGAGGGGTGACTGTCGCGAGTCGTGTGGTCGGGCTCGATAGAGGATGCTGTCGGTCGTGCATGGGCCGGGCCCTGTAGAAGGCTCGGCCCAGCCGGTGATTCCTGCGGGGCGAATCCCCGCTTGATCTCGTCCCAGGATTGGCGAGGCAAGGAGAAGGAGGATGGTGCCTGAGGTAGAGTTGTGGTCCCCGGAGCAGGAATTGCGACTGCTGGAGGAGCTGGCCGAGACCGAGGCGAAGGCCTTCGATCTGGATCTCGGGCTGCCCACCCCCGTGGTCGCCGCAGAGCCCCAGCAGGCGTGGGTGGCGTACTGGCACCTGCCGCCGAACGGAATCCGCAAGGCCCGCGCGCAAGCCCGCGCGGCCCGTGGACGATAGTCGTTCGCAACTGACCGCGCCGCATGCAGCCCCCGGCGGTTCCCCGCCGGGGGCTGTGTTGTTCTGGGAAGCCCTGTTCCGTAAGGAGGGCCTCCTGCTGTCCCTCGCGGCGAAGTGGTCGGCCGACGGGAAGCAGACCGAGACGACGCGCGAGCTCGTCCTGATCTATCCGGCGCGGACGCGGTAGCCGAAATCGACCGCAGACGCCAATCACATCCCGGCCTGGTTGTGCACACCGCCCGGAGATCCAGAACCACCCCCATCCCGCGACCTCGGGTTCGTGGCTCTGGGCTCGAGGGATCGCACCAAGGAGCCCTGGGCGTCTTGGCGGCCCGAATCCGGCGGCCTGATTTGACAACCCTCCGTTCAGGATGTACATAGGCTCGCAGGGTAGGTGGCGTCTAGGAGATTCGCACATGGTGCATAAGGCAGGCCGCCGCGCGGCCGCAGCTCCGGCCGGGGAGCGCCGCATCGACTTCGACATCCAGGGGATGAGTTGCGCCTCCTGCGTGGCGGCGGTCGAGCGCGCGCTCCAAGGCGTGCCGGGCGTCCGGCAGGCGACCGTCAACCTGGCCGCGGAGCGCGGGAGTGTCCACTACGACCCCGCCGCGGTGGACCCCGCCGCCCTGATCCGGGCCGTGGCGGACGCGGGCTATGCGCCGGCCGTCGAGAAAGTCACGATTCCGATCAGCGGGATCTCCTGCGCCTCCTGCGTGGCCACGATCGAGGGGGCCCTCGGCGGGACGCCGGGAGTGATCTCTGCCGGCGTGAACCTCGCCACCAACGCGGCCACGGTGAACTTCGTGCCGGCCACGGTCTCGCTGGCAGACCTGCGCCGCGCAATTCGCGAGGCGGGCTACGAGCCGCTGGAAATGGCGGAGGGCGCCTCCCTGGCGGACCACGAGAAGGCGGCCCGCGAGCGGGAGATCCGCACGCTCCGGCGGAAGCTCACCGTGGGCATGGTCCTGACCGTTCCCATCCTGCTCGGCAGCATGCACCACTGGTTCCCCTGGGCGCCGACGGCGCTGCAGAGCTTCGGGGTCCTGCTACTCCTCACCACCCCGGTGCAGTTCTGGGTGGGGGCGCAGTTCTACCGGGGCGCCTGGGCCGCGCTCAGGCACCGGACCTCGGACATGAACACCCTCATCGCGGTCGGGACGTCGGCGGCCTACTTCTACAGCCTGGCCATGACGCTCCACCCCGAGTTCTTCCGCGCGCGGGGCATCACGCCGGCCGTGCACTTCGAGACGGCGGCGGTGATCATCACCCTGATCCTGCTGGGGCGCCTGCTGGAGGCCGGTGCGAAGGGGCGCGCGTCGGAGGCGATCAAGCGGCTGATGGGGCTCCGGCCGAAGACCGCGCGGGTCGTGCGCGACGGCGCCGAGGCCGACGTCCCGGTGGACGAGGTGCGGATCGGCGACCTGGTGATCGTGCGACCGGGAGAGAAGATCCCGGTGGACGGCCTGGTGCGCGAGGGCGCCTCGGCCGTGGACGAGTCCCTGCTCACCGGCGAGAGCCTCCCGGTGGAGAAGCGGCCCGGCGACCCGGTGATCGGGGCCACGCTCAACAAGACCGGTACGTTCCGGTTCGAGGCGACCAAGGTGGGGAAGGACACGGTCCTGGCGCAAATTGTCAGGCTGGTGGAGGAGGCGCAGGGCTCGAAGGCGCCCATCCAGCGCCTGGCCGATACCGTGGCCAGCATCTTCGTCCCCACGGTGATCGGGATCGCGGTCGTGACGTTCCTCACCTGGTGGGCCGTCGGCCCCAGCCCGGCGTTTCTCTTCGCCATGCTGAACTTCGTGGCCGTCCTGATCATCGCCTGCCCGTGCGCGCTGGGGCTGGCGACGCCGACGGCGATCATGGTGGGCACGGGGAAGGGAGCGGAGCTGGGGATCCTCATCCGGAGCGGCGAGAGTCTGGAAACCGCCCACAAGATCCGGACCATTGTCTTCGACAAGACGGGGACGCTGACGAAGGGCGAGCCGGAAGTGACGGACGTCCTCGCCTGCGGGCTCGGGGAATTGCGGAATGCGGAACACCCTAGGGGTACCCGAATGCGGAATGAAGGAGAGGGGGCGGAGGAATCCGCAATCCGCAATCCGCAATCCGCAATTGCGCAGGAGCTGTTGCGGTTGGCGGCCAGCCTGGAGCGTGGCTCGGAGCACCCGCTGGGCGAAGCGATCGTCATGCGCGCGCAGGCTGACGGGCTGACGCTCTCGAGCGTGGAAGAGTTTGAGGCGGTCCCGGGTCAGGGAGTCCGGGGGAGAATAGACGGGCACGGCGTCGTCCTGGGCAATGTTACGTTCATGCGGCAGGCGGGTATCGCGTGGCAGGAGCTCCAGGAGGCGGCCGACCGCCTGGCTGGCGAAGGCAAGACCCCCATGTTCGTGGCGGTGGACGGTCGCATGGCGGGGGTCATCGCCGTGGCCGACACACTGAAGGACCATTCCGTCGAGGCGGTGGCCGCCCTGCATCGGCTGGGCATCGAGGTGGTCATGCTCACGGGAGACAACCGGCGGACCGCCGAGGCCATCGCCCGGCAAACGGGGATCGACCGCGTCGTGGCCGAGGTGCTGCCGGACCAGAAGGTGAGCGAGGTGAAGCGACTGCAGGCCGAGGGTAAGGTCGTGGCCATGGTCGGGGACGGGATCAACGATGCGCCGGCCCTGGCCCAGGCGGACGTGGGCATCGCCATCGGGACGGGGGCGGACGTGGCCATGGAGGCCGCCGACGTCACCCTGATCGGCGGCGACCTCACCTTGGTGGTGGCGGCCATCCAGCTCAGCCGACGGACCCTCCGGACGATCAAGCAGAACCTGTTCTGGGCGTTCGTCTACAACGTGCTCGGCATCCCGGTGGCGGCGGGGGTCCTCTATCCCTTCTTCGGCGTCCTCCTCGACCCGATGCTGGCCTCGGCGGCCATGGCCCTCTCGTCCGTGTCGGTCGTCAGCAACTCCCTCCGCCTCCGCCGCTTCCATCCGACGATCGTCTAGTCCCATCCCGACGAAAGAGTGGAGTCGGCGCGCGGCAGCTCGCCGCGTTGCACGCGCTCGGCGGTGGCGCGCACGTAGGACATGAAGGTCTGCACGGCCGTCGTGTTGAACGGACGAAGGGGGGCGAACTGGGCCGGCCGGGCCGCGATGATGTCCGCCCTCCGCTGTCGCGGGCGGGTGCCGTGTGCTCGGCTGGCTAGGCGAAATCGTGGATTCGACAGTGGGCCACGACGTTACCGGGGAGCCACTCTGTCCGCGCGACCGGTAGGATGCGCCCGATGCGGGCCAGATGTTGGTGGCTCCGCCGGTCCCGGAAAAGATTGAAGGCTACTTCCCCCCCAGGTCCGGCTATCGTCTGCAAGCGGCGCAGGAAGGGACGGGCCAGGATCTCGCGGGGCAGGGTGCGTCCGCAGAAGAGATCGACGGCCACGTAGTCGAAGCGCCGGTCGGCGCCGCGCACGTACTCGAAGGCGTCCGCCAGGACGATGGTGAGGTTCGGCAGGCTCAAGTCGAAGTGCCGCTGGGCGAACTCGACCACCTGGCGGTCGGCGTCCACGCCTGTGATGCGGACCTCCGGGTACCGTCGCGTGAGCAGATGGGCCAGCGTACCGGCGCCGAGCCCCAGGAGGAGGGCGCTCGTGGGCGCCGCCTCGGGGAGCATGGCCGTCCAGTACCCGAAGGGCGGGTCCTCCGCGCCGAGAGCGACCGACAGGATCACGCCATCGGCGATCAGGACGCGATGCCCCTCGTATTCCTCGATCGTGAGCCGCCCCTCGGCGGTCGACCACCTCGCGATCAGCTCGTCCTCGGAGACGGCCGGGGCTGCCGTTGGCTCAGGCACGCGATCTTCCCTCGCGGGTCCTCTGCTGGCTCTGGTGCAGAGCGCCTAGGAATCCATTCTAGCAGAAACCGACCTTGCCGTGCCGACAAAGCGTGTCGCGGCGGGAGTCCCGGTTGACACCGGCCGGACCTCCCTCTAGCATCCTTTCGCGCCTGCGGAGAACCGCTTCGCGTTCGGCGGCAACCAGGGACGAGGCATTCAAGGCCGGAACCCGGTCGGTGCTGGACCTGGCGCCGCTCGCCGCCAGCATGGGGGTGCAGCGGGTCGAGTATCGGGACGTGTACTGGAAGGAGAAGGATCGGGAGCTGCCGGCGGTCAAGGCGCAGCTCGCCCAGCTCAAGCTCAAGGCGACCTACACCACCGTCACCCCGATGTACGCGGCAGAGGCGGCCAAGCATCGGCAGCTCCTGCAGGACATCGACGCCTGATTGAACCGTTTCTTCAGGGGAAGCAGGGGGGATAGCGGCGCGGGTGGGGCTTGGTCCGTTGGTAGGTGCGGGCGAGCTCCAGGAAGATCTCCAGATCCTGGCCGACGTCGCGGCCCGTCCCGTCGAAGTAGAAGGTCTTGATGGGCAATCCCGCGTGCTCGGCGCTCTGGCGCGGGTAGAGCCCCTCGGAGACGATGCCGTTCATGCAGGAGAAGGGGCTGATGTCGATGATCCCGTCCATGCCCTTCTTGAAGAAGTGGTCCACCTTGCCCGCCGACAGGACCATCTCGCCGGCCGCGCCCGCCCGCGGCAGGTAGCGCGCCCCGGCCGCCAAGACCTCCCCGACGTCCTCCGGCTCCTCGTATCCTTGGACGTCCTCGGCGAACGGGGCGCGGAGCGCCGCCTCGTCCGCCTCCTGGATGTGGTCCCGCAGCCGTGTCCTCAGGAGGGCCGGGGACCACCATCTCCGCCCCGCATGGCGAAGGTTCTCTTCCTGATCGACGTTGCAGTACCAGACCCACTCCGAGATGTCCGAGATCCAGGCCTCGGCCCCGCAGGCCTCCAGCCGCCGGATCAGGCGGTCGTTGCTGAACTCCTCCATGCGACAGAAGATCTCCCCCAGGATGCCGATGAAGAGGCGCCCTCGCTCGTACCAGGCGGGAAGGTCCCGGAAGCGGTCGCGGACCTTGAGCAGCGCGGCGCGGAGGCGGGCCAGGCGCGCGGTGTGCGAGAGCCCCGGCAGGGCCAGGACCGCGCACAGCTCGGACCGGGACAGGGCGTAGGCCGCATCGGCGACGCCGGCGGTGCGCTCGTAGGGTCGGGTCTTCAGCAGGAGTTTGCGCAGGATGTCCGAGGCGACGACCGCCCGCCACGCCGTTCGGTAGAGGTCGGGACCCGCACCCCCCATCTGCTGATACCCGTCGCCGCTCGTCGGGGAGAGAATCGAGACCTCGGGATAGCCCAGCTCCCGCAGGACCCGACGGACGGAAGGGGCATACTGGCCGAACCGGCACGGGCCCTCGGTGGTGGGGATCATGAAGGCGGTCCGGGCGGGGTCGAAGCCCGGCGCCTCGACCACCTTCAGGAAATCGCCGAGGGTCACCTTGGCGGGCAGGCACTCCTCGCCGACCAGGTGGCGCGCGCCCAGCTCGAGCGTCCGGGCGTCCGGCGGCGGCAAGACTTCCGCATCGATGCCGACGGACCGAAACGCCGCCGCCAGGGCCTCCGTCCCGCAGTCCGTCATCCGCGGCAGGTACAGCCGGCGGGCCATCAGGCCGCCACGTCGTGCCGCCACCATCGGAGCATCCCCTTGCTATCCAGATACGCCTCGCAGCGGGTGAGAAACCCGGCATCGTTGCCGTGCCCGTCGAACTGGAGCGTGAGGAACGGTTTGCCGCAGGCCGTCGCGAGGAAGTGCTTGATGTAGGAATCGGGCCCGCACTTGAAGTTCGTGATGTGGACGAGGTGGACCCGTGGGAGGCGGCGAACCAGCTTCCCGGCGGCCAGGATGCGCCGGCCCGAAGACCAGTACATGTTGTCGTTGACGTCGCGGATGTCCTCGCCGGTGAGCGGCAGGCAGTCCAGGGGGATGACATTGATCCCGTAGTAGTCGCGAAGCTTCCCGGGGATGTCCAGGTTCACCGCGCGGTCGTGGAGGTTGTACGGGCGCCCCACCAGGACGACGGCGGGCTCGCCCGTGGCCTCCAGGGTGCGGAGGGCCTGGCGGCCCAGCTCTTCCAGCGCGGCCTGGAAGGCGCGCTGCGCGGTGAAGGCGCGGGCCGCGGCCCGGCGCACCTCTTGGGCTGTGGCGCCCAAGCTGCGCCCGAGCGGGAGGAGGTCGTGGGTCACGTGTTCCTCTCCGAGGCGAAAGTGGAGCGTGGGGGCGAGGATGCGGTCCCGGACCTCGCGGAGCCTCGGGACACTCTGCAGCACGTAGGGAAGCGTCTGGGCCCACGGGCACATCTGCGACTCCACCGCGTCCGGCGTCGGCTCCGCGTTCATGATGTTGGGGAGGAGGATCCAGTCCACGCCCTTGTCCAGGAGGTTCTGGACGTGCCCGTGCGCCACGCGGATGGGGTAGCACGGCTCGGCCACGGTGAGATCGATCCCGTCCTGGCCGATCTTCCGGTTCGTCTCATCCGAGAGGACCACGGCGCAGCCGAGCACTTCGAGGAAGGTGCGCCAGAAGGGGAAGTGGTCGAACGTGAGCATGGCGCGCGGGACGCCGACCCGCGGGCCGCCGCCGGGGCCCGCATACCCGTCCAGCCAGCGCTGGCACCGGAGGGCCATGAGGTCGGGGAGGACCGGGCGCCGCTCGGTCCGGGGGCGCTTCCGATAGCGCTCGCTGCACTTGTCGCCCCAGTACGTCTTCACGCCCTCGACGGTGTACTCCTGTATATCACAGACGTTCCCGCATCCGCGGCAGGCGAACTCGCGCAGCCTGTACCGCACGGGGCTGAGGTCGAGCCCGCGGAAAGTGGTGGCCTTCCCCGTGCCCCGGATCTTCTCCTTGGCGAGCAGGGCCATCCCGATGGCGCCGATCACGCCGTTGTGGGGTGGCACGATGATGCGCTTCCCGAGGATGCCGGCGAAGGCCGCGGCCACCGCGTCGTTGTACGCCGTCCCGCCCTGGAAGTAGATGACCTCGCCGATCCGCCGCCCACGCACCACCCGGTGGAGGTAGTTGAGCGCCACGGAGTAGGCGAGGCCGGCCACCAGGTCCTCCTTGGCCGCCCCCCGCTGCTGCCAGGCGTTCACGTCCTGCTCCATGAAGACCGTGCAGCGCTCGCCCAGCCGGACGGGCTGGCGCGACTGGAACGCCAGGCGGGAGAACTCCTCCTGGATGCGCACCCCCAGCCGCTCGGCCTGCTCCTCCAGGAAGGAGCCGGTCCCGGCGGCGCAGGCCTCGTTCATGGCGAAGTCCACGACGACGCCGTCCTGGATGGCGATGAACTTGGCGTCCTGGCCGCCGAGCTCGAAGATGGTGTCCACCCGCTCACCGAGCAGCGTCCGCCCGACATGGGCGGCCCCGGTGGTGTGCGCGGTGATCTCGTCGGTGATGGTGTCCGCGCCGGTGAGCTCGCCGATCAACTCGCGGCCGGAGCCGGTCGTGCCGGCGCCGCGGATCCGGATCCGATCGCCGAGTCCGCCGAAGGCGGAGGCGATCTCGCGGAGGCCGTCGCGCACGACCTCGATGGGTCGGCCTTCCGTGCGGACGTAGATCTCGTGGAGGACCTCGCCGTGATCGTTCAGGACGACCAGGTTGGTGCTGATGGAGCCGATGTCGATGCCCAGCCAGGCGTCCACGACCTCGCCCGCCTGCGGCAGGCGGGACGGGCGGACGTGATCGCGCAGAAGCAGGACGTTCTCCAGGCTGAGCGGCCGGACGGTCGCTGTGTCCTGGGCGGCCGACGATGCGGCGGCCGAGCGGCGGATCTCCGGTGTGCGACCGAGACCGGCGGATCGCTCGCCGAGCAGGGCGGCGCCGAGCGCCGCATACCAGGCCGCGCCGTCCGGGACGACGAGTTCCCGCTCGTCGAACTGGTACAGCTCGCGCAGGGCCTGGACGACGCCGGTGTTCGAGGCGAGGCCCCCGAGGAAAACCACGGGCGGGACCACCGGCTTGCCTTTCGTGATGCTGCCCTTGAAGTTGCGCGCCACCGCGTCGCACAGGCCACGCAGGATCTGAGGCGGGGTGGCCCCCTTCTGCTGGGCGTGGATCATGTCGGACTTGGCGAATACCGAGCAGCGCCCGGCCACTCGCGCCGCAGTGGGCGCGGCGCAGGCGATGCCCCCCACCTCTTCCACCGGGTAGCGCAGGCGCGTGGCCTGCTGGTCGATGAAGGCCCCGGTGCCCGCCGCACAGTCCCCGTTGGTCTCGTAATCGAGGATGCCAGCCTGGCCCGTGGCGGGGTCCGGCCGCAAGCGGAGGAAGCGGGACGACTGGCCGCCCATCTCGAAGATCGTGGTGACCTGGGGGTGGAGAAACGCGCTGGCCGCGGCGAGCGCCTTGAACTCGTTCACCCGCTCGAGGCCTTCACGCGCCTGCAGCAGGCGCCCGGCGGAGCCCGTCACGAAGATGTGGTCTGCGGGGAACGACGGAAGATGCTCGTGCAGGGCTGCGAGGATGGCACCGGCGGTGCCGACGGGATCGCCCAGGATGCGGCGGTAACGGGAGAGGACGAGGGGCCGAGGGGCCGGGTGCCAGGTGAAGTCCCCGGTCTCGACCAGTCGGTCGAGCGCTTCGCGATCCTCCGGCGTGCCTATGACCGCGGCCTTGACGCTGATCGCACCGATATCAATGCCGACAGTGATCTGCATGGCACGCCCCCACCAGGGGAACCGCCCATCGGACCACGGGTCGGATACGCCTGGAAAGATACCCCCACCGGCCCTGGGATGCAAGCGAAGGAATGCCCGCATGCTCTTGGGCGATTCGAGGATCCAGCGCCTCGGAGACGATGCCGTTCATGCAGGAGAAGAGGCTGATGTCGAACAGGCCTCGCAGGCCGTAGGCCTTCATCTTGTTCTGTTGACCCGGAGTCGTTTCCCGGCTATGGTGTCCCGGCCGATGGTCGTGACATGCCGAAATCGGTCAGGGGCGAACGTCGGTGAAGAAGACAGGGGGCAGTAGGGCCGGGATCATGGGACGAATTGCGACCGCAGCCTGCGTGGAACTCGTGCTGGCCCTTCTCGCGATGGGGGGGGCCGTGGCCGGCGAACGCATCGCGGAGATCACGCGGGAGGAGGTCGTCGCCACCATCGAGCGGGCCCCCGGTCCGAGCAGGGGCCGGGCCGACGCGCCTGTCGTGCTGGTGGAGTTCTCTGACTTCCAGTGCGGCTACTGCCGGGTGTTCCGGGACGAGACGCTGCCGCAGCTCGAAGCGCAGTACATTCAGCCGGGGAAGGTGCGCTTCGTCTACCGGCACCTGGCAGTCCTGGGCGAGGCCTCGGTCGCCGCCGCCCGGGCCTCCGCCTGCGCCTTCGGGCAGGACAAGTTCTGGGAGTATCACGACGCGCTCTTTCGCGCCACGTCCCCGTTTGCCTTCCAGGCGAGCCGCCTCAAGCAGTACGCGGCAGACCTCAAGCTGGACGGGAAGGCGTTCGCCGCCTGTCTCGATGGGAAGAAGTATGCCAGGGTTGTCGAGGCAGAGACGATGCTCGGGCGGGCCTTGGGCGCCACGGGAACGCCGAGCTTCCTCGTGAACGGGCAGCTCCTGATCGGGGCCTATCCCTTCGAGGTCTTCCAGAAGGTCCTGGACGAGACGCTGGCCGGCGCGGCGAAGAAGTCCGGGACCGGTCCGCGCTGAGGTGGGTGCGTGCGACTCCGCTTCGCGCGGAGCCCTTTCTCCCCGGGGCAGCCGCCGCTGTCCCACCTGCCACTTGTGGATCGGCTCAATCCGCGTTATAAACTGCAGGCAGACAACCCTGTTCCTCCGGCGAGTTGTCTGAGCCCGCACTGGGCAGGAGTTCACATCGGCATGTCTCGTTCTCAGCCTGATCCGGAGTATCTGAAGCGCGTATTCGAGGACACGCAGATCTTGCGCAAGCCGATCGCGGGCATCGTGGCCGGGTACCACGTGCTGCCCTACGTCCTGGTGGGGCCCGACACGGAGCAGAGTCAGCACGCGGTGGAGATCCGCGGGAAGATCCGCGTGTCGCCCAAGCTGATCCTGACGCCCCGGCACCTCGGCCAGACCTACGAGCAGCTTTTCGACGATCCGCAGCTCATGGATCGCGCCCTGGTGGGGCGCGTGTTCAGCTTCCTGTATGCTTGGCGGCACAACGTCCAGCTGGAGAACGAGGATCTCACGATCATCAAGGCGGATCGGGAGCCCCGCGTGCAGCTCGATCGCGCGCTGGACGAGCTGATGCAGCGCGAGATCCTGGACACCGGGGTGATCTTCGCTCCGGACGTGAAGTTCTACCCGATCTCCATCGAGCGATTCATCACGGAGATCCTCGACCGGGAATTCCCTCAGGGGTAGCCTGGGAGCCGGGACGAGATTGCTTCGCAGATTACGGGCAGATTACGCAGAGTCACGCAGATTTCAGGAGAGGCAGAGAATCGGGGCAAGGGGCAACGACGGACTACGCGCACACAGGAATCTGCGGGTGAATGTCGTCAGGTAAAAAAAAACTGCCGCAGGCGATCAGACCCGAGCTGTGCAGCGGTTCCGGGGAATCACCGGCGCCGGCACTCTCGACTCCATCTTCGGAATCGGTTCCGACGCCCGAGGCCTGACTCCTCCTCCGGGCGACCCCACCAGGAAGCCTCGCGCATCTTGGCGAGAATGCTGCTCCGCGCTGATCCCTGCGGCTGACTATAAGATAGGACGCAGGCCCCTTCCCGTCAAGGGGTGATTCGTAGAAAGGGCCTCGGAGTGAGAGAAACGGCCCTGACAAGTTTGGGGAGCGCGCGAGCGGCCTGGATCCGGCTGCGGACCCGGTATCCGCGCCTTCGCTGGATCGAGCGATGGGGAATTTCGGTCGCCTCGATCCTCTCGGGTCTGGGGACGCTCTTCGTTTTCCGACGGGGGCTGGAGTATTTCCCCTGGTTCGTCGGATACTTGCTCCTCCTCTGGCTGGCCGGGGTCCTCTTCGCCCAGACCCGCCGGGCCCTGGCGGCGCGCGACGGGCGGGTCTTGTGGAGGGTCGTGGATTACACGATCCAGACCCTGCTCCACGGCCTGCTACTTTTTCTCCTCCCCATCTACTATGCCAGCACGACACTCCTCTCGCGCAATGTCTGGTTCCTTGTCCTGCTCGTGGCCGCGGTGATCCTCACGACGGTCGACCCCTGGTACCGGGCGGTCCGCCGGTGGGTCCGATCCCTCGAGCTCACCCTGGTGGCGTTCTCCCTGTTCGCCTCCCTGAACGTGGCCTTTCCGCTCATCGGCCTGCGGAGCACATGGGCCCTCCTCCTGAGCGGCTTCGGGAGTCTGATGGCCCTGACGCCGGTCCTGCGCCGCGGGCCGGAGGTACCATGGCGAAATGCCGCGCTCCGCGCCGGGCTCTCCGGCCTCATCGTCGCGGTGTGCCTCTGGTGGGTCCGCGATTGGATCCCCCCGGCCCCGCTCTCCCTCGTGCGGGGAACGTTCGCAGAGTCCGTGGCTCGGCTGGAGCCCATCCAGCCGGTCCGGACGATCTCCAGCCAGGAACTCCGTTCCTGGGGGAGGCTGACGGCCTTCACGTCCGTGGCCGCCCCGGCGGGACTGCAGGAGCCGATCTCCCACGTCTGGGAAAAGGACGGGAGGGTGGTGGCGAGGATGCCGCTGGCCGTCCTCCGGGGCGGCCGGCTGGGGGGCTTCCGCAGCTATTCCTGGAAGCAGGACCTGGGCGAGGATCCCGCGGGGGTCTGGCGAGTCGAGGTCCGCACGGCCTCCGACCAGCTCGTCGGCCGCATCCGTCTCACCGTCACCCCATAGTCCTCGGTAGAATCCAACGAAGCATCCATGGAGGAATGACCGCGCGGCGGGCCGCCCTCACCCAGGCCTTCACCTGGGCGAGGCTCGGCGGCTTGCTCGGGACGGCCGTTCGCCAGCGCAAGACCAGGGCCTCCGGATCCTGCCGGGCCAACTCCTCGACGCGCGTGATCCCGAGCCGCTGCAGGGCGTTGGCATTCGTGGCGCCCAGGCCCTTGAGATCCGCAAGGCGCGCGGTCTCGCGCGCGGCCCGCAGGTCGTCCGGCGGGATGCCGGTCACCTGGGAGAGGGCGATCAAGCGCTCGGACGTCGCGGTCCGCGTGAGGAGGAGCGGCGGCATCGTCACGCCGGCGCGGCCGAGCCTCCTCACCACGTCCGCCCGGATGCCGTCCAGGTCGGTGAGCGTCGGGGTATAGCTCATGATGGTCCACCGATCGATCCCCGCGTAGATCAGTCCGTTCCAGAGGAGGGCGGCGGCGATCGCCAGGACGGCGAGCCGCCGGGGCGCGCCGCTCCCGGGGCCGGCCGTTTCCTCCCAGCCCCGTCCGCGGCGGAAATAGGTCAGGACGTTCACCAGGACGTAGCACTCGAGCGTGAAGGGCGGGAAGCCGAGGAAGCCCATTGGCGGCATCTCGAACCACTTCATGTCCTCGAAGAAGGGCACGGTGTAGATCCACTTCGTGTAGGCCCAGTAGTTCCAGAATTCCCAGAGCCCTCCGCAGATCAGCCCCGCGAGCAGGAGGCGGAGAAAGGGGCGGGGGTCCCCCCGCTCGAATTGGCCGAGCAGGGATCCCCCCCGCGTGAGGCTGGCCCGATAGCAGAGGGGATCCAGGAGAAAGAGGGCGAAGCCCCAGATGAGCGGGTAGGCCGCACGCGGGAAGAGGAGCGCGGCGGCGAGCATCGCCACGCCCGTGACGACGGAGAGGGCCAGACCAGAAGGCCGGATGCGCCAGGGGCGCATGCGCGCTCCTTCGGCGATGCGGAAGGCGGAGAGCAGCTCGTACGTTTCGAAGAGGCCCGGGAGGACGGTCGCATAGGCGAGAAAGCTGGGGAGGGCCCCGGCGGGAAACCGCGCCGGCACGTTGACATAGAACCAGTTCTGCAGGCGGAAGTTGGCGGCCTCGAAGAGGTGCCAGATCGGGACCGACCAGAAGGCCAGGACGAGGAATTCCCACGACCGACTGCGGAGGAGCGAGTTGCCGCGGAGTTTCCAGACCCAGGCGTCGGCGAGCAGGATGTAGGACCACCACGCCAGGAAGTAGAACGAGATGCGGATCACGAGGACGTCCAGCAGGAGGCCAACCTCCCCGGCGAGAAGAATGCTCACAGCCAGCCAGCCGTACCAGGGGAGCCGGCGTTCCGCCGCGTCCTCGTGCGCTCGTCCCATGGGTGCTCCGACGCGTTTCACCCTACCGCTAGTCCAACTCTTCGAGTTCGTCAAGCGAAATGCTGCGGAGGGCCGTCACCCTGGGGAGCTGCGATCACCCGGCGCCCCATGCCACGACGGCCCGCGGCTTTTCGGGTAACGCAAACCCTTTTGGGGTAGAGGGGCGGAAGGCGGATCGCGGCCGGTCCAGGAGTGGAACCGACCCGATGGCCCTCAACTCCCCTGTTCATGGGGAGATGAGGGGCTCGGGCACCCTCGTCGCCCCCCGGTGTGACATGGCACAGGGTCTGCAATCCGAGTGTCCAAAGCGGATCCCCATCAGGCGGCACAGGAGGTCAGAAGAGATGACGTGGCTCGCGCGTGTGGTTGTCGCCGCGCTCTTGGCGGCGACCCTGGGTACCCCGGCCGTCGCACAGCAGCCCGCGCCAGGCCCCAAGGGTACCGAGACTTCCGAGGTCCGCAAGAAACCCAAGAAGAAGCCCGCCGCGCCCGAGGTCCGGAAGCCCAGAAGCATTGAGGGCCCGGAGCTCCGGCGGCAGGACCCGAAGGGCGGCGAGACTTCCGAGGTCCGCAAGAAACCCAAGAAGAAGCCTGCCGCACCCGAAGCCCAGAAACCGAAGGGGGCCGAGAGCCCCGACGCCAAGAAGCCGGGCCAGTAATCCGTACGGCTTTCGCTGCACGCGCCGGCGGGTTTCCTCGCCGGCGCTTTTTTTTCGTCCAGCGAATCACCGGGGGCACGCGCCCGCCCGACCGACGGCCGGGCACGGCGGAGCTGAGAGGCTTGCCTTAGGGGGGTAGCTCGGCTATTCTCACGTCCAGCCGTATTCCCTCGCGATCCACGCCTGGGGTGCGCCTGATACGGGGGATCCGCATGCGCTGTCACTGCCGTCTCCTCTCCTGCCGACTCCCTGGCCGAATTGCCCGGCACGGGCTCCTGGCGGTGCTCCTGCTCCTGACCGGTGCCTACACGGCGTCGGCGCAGGTCAAGGGCGGAGGGTCCCTCACCCCGGAGGAGGAGATGATCATCGGGATCTACCGCGCGGCCAGCCCCGGCGTGGTCCACATCACCAGCACGGTCCTGAGCCAGGACTTCTTCTTCCGGGTGGTGCCGGAGCGCGGCACGGGATCGGGCTTCATCCTGGACGATCGGGGACACATCCTGACAAACAATCACGTGGTCGAGAACGCGGAGAGCCTGGAGGTGACGCTTGCCGACAAGAGCAAGGTCTCTGCCAAGCTGGTGGGCCGTGACTTGAACAACGACCTGGCGATCCTCCGGATCACTGTGCCGCGTGAAAAGCTCTTTCCCCTCAAGCTGGGCGACTCGTCGCAGCTCCAGGTGGGGCAGATGGCCATCGCCATCGGCAATCCGTTCGGGCTGGATCGCACGGTGACCCGCGGGGTGGTGAGCGCGCTGGGGCGGAGCCTGCGGTCCGAGACGGGGCGGCAGATCCGCAACGTGATCCAGACGGATGCGGCCATCAATCCGGGCAACTCGGGTGGGCCGCTCTTGAATTCGCGGGGCGAGGTGATCGGCATCAACACGATGATCTTCACGCCCAGCGGCGGATCGGTGGGGATCGGCTTTGCGGTGCCGGTGAACACCGCCAGGAAGTTCCTGCCGCAGCTCATCGCCCGGGGCCGCGCCAGCCACCCCTGGCTGGGCATCAGCGGGGT
The DNA here is from genome assembly GCA_041489335.1 of Methylomirabilia bacterium. Classification (GTDB taxonomy): domain Bacteria; phylum Methylomirabilota; class Methylomirabilia; order Methylomirabilales; family 2-02-FULL-66-22; genus 2-02-FULL-66-22. The sequence continues at coordinate 3,440 of JBGPQZ010000014.1, read as the reverse complement.
GGACGTCACGCCTGCGGGGGCCCAGGCCCTCTCCTTGCCGGTGAAGGAGGGGGTGATGATCGCGCAGGTCGCTCCCGGCGGGCCGGCGGCGCGGGCCGGCCTGCGGGGTGCCCAGCGGCGCGTCCGGGTCGGCAACAACATGCTCAGCGTGGGGGGCGACATCATCCAGGCGCTCGACGGCGAGAAGATGGCCAGCGTGGACGAGTTGACCGCCTTCCTGGACGAGAAGAAGAAGGTGGGAGAAGACGTCCGGGTGGAGTACCTGCGGGACGGCAAGCCGATGACCGTGACGGTGAGTCTGGGCGAGCTTCCGGAGAACTGATGCGACGTGGACCTGGATGGGCAGGACGGATCCTGCTGCTCGGCTGCCTCTTGCTCGCGCTGGCCGGGCCGGGCGAGGCGGTCGACGTGAACCCCCCCCTGCCGACGGGGAAGCTCCTGATCGCGGGCCGGGTGCACCTGACGGTGGAGCTGGCCCACGGCTCTGAGGAGAAGGGGCGGGGGCTGAGCGGACGCCCGCCGCTTCCGCCGGGCTACGGGATGCTCTTCGTGTACGAGGCGCCGCAGCCCATCGGGATCTGGATGAAGGACATGCGCTTCCCGCTGGACATCATCTGGATCCAGGCCGGACGGATCGTCTACATCGTCAAGGACGCCCCGCCGCTTTTGCCGACGGGACCCGAGACGGTCTACACGGCCGTGGGGGACCTGGTCCTGGAGGTGCCGGCCGGCTTCACCGCCAAGCAGAAGATCCGCGTGGGTGATCCCGTCAAGGTCACGCGTCCGTAGAAGGGTGAGAATCGAGCCATGCACGTCGAGTTCCGCGGCAGAGACTCCCAGCATTCCGCATTCCGCATTCCGCATTCCGCATTCCCGCTGCGGTGCCTTCGGGTGCCGGTGCTTGCCGCCCTGCTGTTCCTTGGGCTCGCGGCGCCGGCCACGGCCGCGAGCCTCGCCGAGCGGGTGGTCGAGGCGACGCTCGACAACGGTCTCAAGGTGCTCCTGGTCGAAGAGCCGAAGGCGCCGGTGGTCACGATCCAGGTCTGGTACAAGGTGGGCTCCCGCAACGAGCCCGTGGGCCAGAGCGGCATCTCCCACCTGCTGGAGCACATGATGTTCAAGGGGACGCCCAGCATCGGCCCCAAGCAGTTCTCCCTGCTGGTGCAAAGGAACGGCGGCGTGGACAACGCCTTCACCACGGCGAACTACACCGCCTACCACATCGACTTCGCCGCGGACCGGGTCCTGCTGGGGCTCGAGCTGGAGGCGGATCGCATGGCCCACCTCCTCCTCAAGGAGGAGGAGTTCCTGCCGGAGCGCCAGGTCGTCATGGAAGAGCGGCGGCTCCGGATCGAGGACCAGCCGGCCGGCATCCTCGGCGAGGTGTTGCGGGCGACGGCCTTCCTGGCCCATCCGTACCGCTGGCCCGTGATCGGTTGGATGAGCGACATCGCGGGCTACACGCGAGACGACTTGGTGCGGCACTACCGGACCTACTACACGCCCAACAACGCGACCCTGATCGTGGCGGGGGACATCCGGCGCGAGGTCGTGCTGCCCAAGATCCAGGAGCTCTTCGGCAAGATCCCCCGCGGCCCCGAGCCGCCCAGGGTCGTGACGGTGGAGCCGCCCCAGCAGGGCGAGCGCCGGGTCGTCGTGCGGCGACCCGCGGAGCTGCCCCTGGTGGCCGCCGTCTACCACGTGCCCACCCTCAGGCACCCGGACAGCTTCGCGCTGGACGTGCTGGCCTACGTCCTGGGCGGCGGCCAGAGCGCCCGGCTCTACCAGCGGGTGGTGTACGAACAGCGGCTGGCGTCCTACGTGTCCGCCGACTATTCCAGCATGTCCGTGGACCCGAACCTCTTCGCGCTGAGCGCCGGCCCCCTGCCCGGGAAGGGGGCGGAGGCGGTGGAGCAGGCCCTCTACGCCGAGGTCGAGCGGATGCAGCGCGAGCCCGTCTCGGCGCGGGAGCTCGAGAAGGCCAAGAACCAGATCGAGTCCGAGTTCGTCTTTGCCCAGGATTCGGTGCACCAGCTGGCCAGCCTCTTGGGGTCGCTCGAATCGGTCGGCGGCTGGCGGCTCCTGGCCGGCTATCTGGACGGGATTCGCAAGGTCACGGCGGCCGATGTGGAGCGCGTGGCCCGGCAGTACCTGACCCCGGACAACCGGACCGTAGCCACCCTGGTCCCGACCAAGACCAGGGCGGCCGAGGCCGACGGCCAGACAGGAGGGGTCCGGCCATGACGACGACACGCCACGGCCTCCGCCTCGCGCGCTCTCCCCTGCCTGCTGCCGTCTGCCTTCTGCTCTCCGCCGTCTGCCTGCTCCCGTCCGTCGGTCGCGCGGCGGCCCTCGCCGAGCGCGAGGTGCTACCGAGCGGGATGACGCTCCTGGTCTCGGAGAAGCGGGTCGTGCCGATCGTGACGGGCCGGATGCTGATCCCGGCCGGCTCCCTCCTCGATCCGCCCGACCAGCCTGGCCTGGCGAATCTCACGGCAGAGCTCCTGATGCAGGGGACGACGACGCGCACGGCCACGGAGATCAGCGAGGCGATCGAGTTCGTGGGGGGATCGCTTGGCGTCGAGGCGAGCCACGAGGTCGTGCAGGTCTCCTTCTCGGTGCTCAGGAAGGACCTGGACCTGGTGCTGGAACTCGTGGCGGACGTCCTCCTTCGGCCGACGTTCCCGCCGGAGGAGGTCGCACGTAAGGCGCAGGAGGTGGTCGCCGGGATCCGGCGCAAGCTCGAGGACCCGGGTGCCGTCGCGGACGAGGCCTTCGCCAGGCTGGTCTTCGGGGATCAGACCTACGGGCGGCCCGTGGAGGGGACCGAGGCCTCGGTGCCGAAGCTCACGCGCGAGGAGCTGATGCGGTTCCACGAGCGGCACTACCGCCCCGATCGGGCCATCCTGGCCGTGGTGGGGGACGTGGGTCTCGGCGAGCTGCGACAGCGCCTCACGGCGCGGCTTTCGCCGTGGCGCCCGGGCGCGCCCGAGTTCCCGATCCCGCGCCCGCCGCAACCGCTCGACAAGCCCAGGCTGCGGCTGATCCCGCGGGAGATCTCGCAGGCCAACGTCGTCCTGGGCCATCTGGGCGTGCGCCGGGACCACCCGGACTACTATGCCATCCAGGTGATGAATTACATCCTGGGCGGCGGCGGGCTCACGTCGCGGCTGACCGCCAGCATCCGGGAGGCGAAGGGCTGGGCCTACGACGTGAGCAGCGCCTTCATTCCGAGCAAGTATGCGGGCAGCTTCAGCGTGACGCTGCAGACCAAGAACGAGACCGCGCAGGAGGCCGTGGAGGCGGCCCTCGCCGAGGTGCGGCGCATCCGCGACCAGCCAGTCAACGAGACGGAGCTGGCCGACGCCAAGGCCTATCTGACGGGGAGCTTCCCCTTGCGGCTGGATACCAACGGCAAGATCGCGCGGCTGCTGGCGAGC
>JBGPQZ010000013.1:0-23727 GCA_041489335.1 Methylomirabilia bacterium | reverse complement strand
GTTGAGAAGTCGTCAATCGGCTACCGCGTCGCGGGGCGTATCCTGGGCCAGGGGTGGCTGGATGTGCCGGCGGTGCTGGCGGCCGTGATGGGGAGGGGCCGTGACCCGGACGTCCTCCTGGAGCAGTGGATGGAGCCGGAACGCAGCCTGGAGGAAACGCTCGCGAAGGAGCAGGCCTGGGTGGAATCCAGCGTGCAGGCGGCTCGGGCCTATCTCCAGCCGTAGGCGTTTCACCCGGAACCGGACGCATCAGCGCTGGCGCGCCGCCTCTCAGTCTGGCCGTTGTCGATGAGCACCGTGGAGGCCGAGGCGATACGAAAGGAGCGTCAAATGGGAATCAGGCATTCCATCAATATGGGCCTGCTGGGCCAGCAACGGGATCGGTTTCACGTCTACACTGAGCCTCGCTCCCTGGCGGAGCGACTGGACGTGCTGCACTCCATCCCGGGCTGCCAAGGGATCGAAGTGGTCTATCCGGCGGAGTTTCGTGACCTCGAGGCAGGACGCCAGCAGGTGCTGGCCTCGGGCTGGACGGTGTCGGCCGTCAACTTGAACGTCAAGGCCGACGCGAAGTGGCGTAATGGATCTTTCACCTCAACGGACAAGGGTATACGCGGAGACGCCGTCCGCGACCTGAAGACCTGCATGGACCTGGCGGCATCACTCCACACAGACCTCGTAACATGCTGCCCGCTCATCGACGGCCACAACTATGCCTTTCAGGCCGACTACGTGGCGCAGTGGCGCTGGCTGGTGGAGGGGATCCGCGAGGCTGCCAGTCACCGCAGCGACGTGCGCGTGAGCTTGGAGTACAAGACAAAGGAGTCGCGCAACTACTGCACGTTGGCCGACGCGGGGCGGGCCTTGCACCTGTGTCACCAGGTGGGGCTGGAAAACGTGGGCATTACCTTCGATGTAGGCCATGCCCTGATCGCCGGGGAGGCGCCCGCCGCCACGTGCGCCCTGATCGAGGATGCGGGCAGGCTCTTCTACACCCATTTCAACGACAACGGGCGCGACTGGGATTGGGATATGATCCCTGGCTCGGTGCACGTGTGGGATCTGCTGGAGACCCTCTACTACCTGCAACGTGTCAATTGGTCGGGGTGGTTTTCCTACGATGTACTGACACGGAGCGGGGACAACGTGCTGGGGGTGCAGGTGGCCACGATGCGGGTGATGCAGGCCGCCGAGAAGCTCCTGGCGAAGATCGGCATGCAGCGACTGGAGGCCATGATCGCGCGTGGCGCCCCGCACGAGAGCGTGGCGGCGCTTTGGGAGGCGCTGCTCTGACGGGTCCGCCCCGGAGACTGTTGGGCTCGCACGCGGCCTCGCACCAGTGGCGGAGTGGCCAGCCCGGATCGCGGAGGGCCGGGACTCGTCGGCAAGCCTGACGCTCGACCGGCGGGATGAACACCCATTCCACGGACGCCGCCGGCGGACGAACTCGCGGGAGGAGATGAGGAATGAACAAGCTGGCCGTGATCAGTTCCTTCCTGGGCGAAACCCGCAACCGCTACATGGTGTACCAGGGGAGCCGGGCTCTCGCCGAGCGATTCATGATGGCGCAGGCCGTCCAGGGCTGCGACGGCCTAGAGCTGTGCTATCCCGCCGATTTCGAGAAGCCCGACGACCTGAAGGCGCTTCTCCGGCAGTATGCCTTCGGCATCTCCGGGATCAATTTCCGGTCGCGCCGGACCGGCAAATGGATGCGAGGCTCCTTTGTCGCCGAGAAGGCCGGCGAGCGGCAGGAGGTGGTGGACGACTTCAAGCGGGCCATGGATTTCGCCGCAGAGCTGGGAGTGAATCGGATCACCACCTGCCCGCTCAACGATGGGGCGGATACGATATTCGAAGTGGACTACGTGAAGGCCTACGACTACGCCGCCCAGGTCTTTGCCACGGTCTGCGCCCACAACCGGGACCTCCGCATCTGCATCGAGTACAAGAAGAACGACCCCATCGCGCGCTGCATCTTCGGAACGGCGGGGGAGACGGCGGCGTTCTGCCTGCTGGTGGGGGCCTCCAACCTGGGGGCCACCCTCGACATCGGCCACGCCCTTTACGCCGACGAGCGGCCGGCGCAGTCGGCGGCGCTCCTGGCCAAGGCCAACCGCCTCTTCTACGTGCACCTGAACGACAACGACGGCCGCTGGGACTGGGACATGCTCCCCGGGGCCTTTCATCTCTGGGAGTTTGTCGAATTCTTCTACACGCTCCGCAAGCTGGGGTATGATCGAGACTGGTACGCCTTCGATGTCTACCCCAAGGAGATCGACACCGTCCAGAATTTCGCCGCGGCGATGACGCTCACTCGCAAGCTCGAGGCCATCACCGACCGAATCGACCCGACCACGATGGAGGCGTTGCTTCAAGAGCGGAACTCGTCCAAGACGATTCCGTATCTGTATTCGCTGTTGTAGGGCTGGTGCGGGGGCAGGGTCCTGCTCGCCGGCCAATGGCATTCACGAGGTTCGCAGGCACACGGAAAGGTGGGGGCGATGGGAGCCACGGATGTGCGGGTGAGGGCAGAGGAGCTGAAGCGGTTCATGCGGGCGGTGTTCGTGAAGGCTGGGTTCACGCCCGAGGGGGCCGAGGCCCAGGCCGACGTGCTGGTGTGGGCGAATCTTCGTGGGGTGGATTCCCACGGGGCGCAGCGCATCTCCTGGTACCTGGAGCTGGTGGACAAGGGGCACATGAAGCCTCGGCCGAACATCCGGATCGAGAAGGAGACGCCGGCCACCTTGCTGATCGACGCGGACTACGCGCCGGGGCCGGTGGTGACGGTCCTGGCGATGCGGAAGGTCATCGAGAAGGCACGGAATGTCGGCATCGGCTGGGCCGTGATCCGCAACACCTTGCATCAGGGGGCCATGGGCTATTACGCGCTCATGGCGGCCAATGAAGGCATGGCCGGGATCGCCATCGTGTGCAACCCGCCCAACATGGCCCCGTACGGCGCCCGGGCCGGCGGCGTGCACAACAGCCCCATCGCCATCTGCGTCCCCGGCAAGCGACACCGGCCGCTCATGCTGGACATGGCCACCAGCGTGGCGGCCGGCGGCAAGCTCGACGTGGCCAAGGACAAGGGCATCCCCATCCCGCTCGGCTGGGCGCTGGACAAGGATGGCAAGCCCACCACCGATCCCAAGCTGGCGGAGATGCTGCTCCCGGCCGGCGGCGGCAAGGGCTCCGGCCTGGCCATGCTCTTCGAGTGTCTCACGAGCCTCTTCGTGGGAAACCCCTTGCTCACCCCGGTCTTCCAGGGGAAGCCCAATGCCAAGGTGCACCACCAGAATAGCGTGGTGGCCGCGGTGGACATCGCCACCTTCACGGATCTGGAGCAGTACAAGGCCAACGCCGATGCCATCGTGGACGGGATCAAGGCGCTGCCGCCCGCCGAAGGCTTCACCGAGGTTCTGGTCCCGGGCGAGCCGGAGGAGCGAGTCCACGCGGAACGGGCGGTGCAGGGCATTCCCCTGCCGGAGGGGACCGTCCTCAAGCTGAAGAAGGCCTCCGAGCGGTTCGGCGTGGCGTTGCCGGCCGGCCTGTAGGGAGCCGATAGCGACAGGGACAGCGACATCGGAAGAGGCGGAGGCTGCCCTTCCGCTGTCGCTGTCGGATATCGCTGTCGAGTTTCTTCGAGGGGAGCGCAATTGGGCAAGCGGATCACGCTGATCCACGCCATGCCGGTGTCGATCCCGCCGATTCTGGAGGCCTTCCAGGAGGGATGGCCCGAGGCGGAGATCGGCAATCTGCTGGATGACGGCCTGACGGCAGCCCTCCAGCGGGAGGGCGGCCTGACGACCGGAATCGTCGCGCGGATCTGTGACTTGGCCGCGTTCGCAACCCGGAACGGAGCGAACGGCATCCTGTTCACCTGTTCCGCGTTCGGGCCGGCCATCAACGTGGCCAGGCAGCTCGTCTCGATCCCGGTCCTGAACCCGGACGAGGCCATGATTGCCGCCGCGCTCGGCGCGGGCACGCGGGTGGGGGTGGTCGTCACGCTGGCCGCGTTCGCGCCCGCCTCGGCCTCCCAACTCCACGCTGCCGCCGCCGCCCGAGGGGGCGCCGTCGAGGTCCACACGTCGGTGGCGGCAGGCGCCTTGGCCGCCCTGAACGTTGGCGACCCGGCCGCCCACGACCGGCTGGTCGCCGAGGCGGCCGAGGTGCTGGCCGGCAGGGTGGACGTCATCTGCCTCGACCAGTTCTCCATGGCGCGGGCGCGGGCGACCGTCCAGGCACGGGTCACCGCCCCGGTGCTGACCGGCCCCGCGACCGCCGTTGCCCGCCTGAAGGCGCTTCTCAACGCCTAGCCGGGGCGACACGAGGAACGAAACCATGAAGCTGAGCTATGCGGTGGCCTTGCCCGACTGCAAGGCGAAGAAGATGCAGTGCTTCCGCGGGGACCTGGACGCCGTCTGCGGCCAGCTCAAGGCGCTGGGGTACGAGGGGGTGGAGCTGTTTGCCCGGAGCCCGAAGGAGTTGGATCAGGGAGCGATTGCCGCGACGATCCAGCGGCACGGTCTGGCGATGCCGGAGCTGAGCACCGGGCCGGCGAGCGAGGACGGGCTCTCGCTCACCGATCCAGACGCGGCGGTTCGCCAGGCGGCGCGGGAGCGGCTGCGCGACTACATTGACATGGCGGCGCGCTGGGGGGCGCAGATCCACCTTGGGCGCATCCGCGGCAGCGTGCCCGAGGGGGCGGCGGCTACAGAGGCGTGGAGGCGAATGAAGGAGGGCTTCCTCGAGGCGGCGGAGTACGGCCAGGCCCGAGGCGTGCGCGTCCTCTTGGAGCCCCAGTGCCGGTTCCAGGGAAACGCCCTGCTCTCGGTCCTCGAGGGCATCGCCTTCGTGCGGGAGCTCGGCCATCCCAACCTGGGCATCGTGGCGGATACGTTTCACATGAGCATCGAGGATGTCTCGCTTCCCGCCAGCCTCATGGCCGCCCAACCCTATCTCTGGCACGTGCACTTCGCGGACAGCAACCGGTGGTATCCGGGCGCGGGCCACACCAATTTCCGCGAGATCCTGGAGGCACTCAGGCTGATCGGGTACGACCGCTTCATCACGATGGAGATGGAGCAGCAGCCGGATTCGCTCACGGCGGCGCGCCGTGCCATCCAGACGGTGCGGGCGCTCTTGGACGGATTGCAATGACCTCTAATGACCTATGACCAAATCCCAATGACCGATTGGGGTCCCATGTTTGGTCATTTGTCATTGGACATTGGTCATTCCAAGTGCCCGGTTGGCCATGGAGTGCTGCAGGAATGACAAGTTCGCGGCGCGACCACAACGTAGTTCTGATCCCGGGCGACGAGATCGGGCCGGAGATCAGCGAGGCGACGGTCAAGGTGCTCGGGGCCGCGGGCGCGTCCATCGCGTGGCAGGAGGCGCTGGCCGGCGAGGCGGCGCGTGCGCGGCACGGGCATCCGCTGCCGGATGAGACGCTGGCCGCGGTACGGGCGGCGGGCGTGGCGCTCAAGGGGCCGCTGCTCGCGCCGAAGCAGACCGGGCGCGTCACGGTCCGGCACGGCGCGGAGGAGGTCACCTACCCGAGCGTCAACAATGCGCTGCGCCGGGAATTGGCCGTCTTCGCAAACGTGCGGCCCGTCAAGAGCTTCGCCGGGGTGCCGTCCCCATTCCCCCAACTCGACGTCGTGATCATGCGCGAGGTGACCGAGGACATCTACATCGGCTGGGAAGAGATGAAGGGGCCGGACGAGGCCTGGGCCATCAAGCGCATCACGCGGCAGGCTTCGGAGCGGATCTTCCGCTATGCCTTCGAGTACGCCCGCCGGACTGCTCGGAAGAAGGTCACAGCGGGGCACAAGGCGAACGTCCTCAACCTGACCGACGGGCTGTTCCTGCAGTGCGGTCGGAACGTGGCGGCAGCCTATCCGGACATCCTCTTCGACGACTGCATGGTGGACGCCCTGTGCGTTCGCCTGGTGAAGCAGCCCGAGGCCGTGGACCTCCTGGTCCTGCCGAACCAGTACGGGGACATCCTGTCCGACCTGTGCGGCGGGATCGCGGGCAGCCTGGGCCTGGCGCCGGGTGCCAACATCGGGGAAACGGTCTCCTTCTTCGAGGCCTCCCACGGGGCCGCGCCCGACATCGCCGGCAGGGGGGTCGCCGACCCGATCGCCCTGATCCTGTCCGGGGCCATGCTGCTCGCCCACCTCGGCGAGTCGGCCGCGTCGCTACGCGTCTGGGCGGCCGTCGCCGGCGTCCTCGAGGAGGGGCGCTTCCTCACCCCCGACCTCGGCGGCCGCGCCTCCGCCCGGGATCTCACCCGCGCCATCGTGGGCGCCCTGCGCTGACCGATTCGGCCTGTGCCTTTCAAACGCCGCACCCTTGCGCCCTTCATTCTGGGGGATCCTGCTCCCACCCCCGAGCGCCGGCCTGTGCCTTGACAGACATACGATCATTCAAATATGATATGGGAGAAGTCGATATATTGTACGGGAGGATAGTAGGGGTAACGATATTATGAAGACAACGATTGAGATTGACAGGGGTGTGCTCACGCAAGCCCAGAGCGCCTTGGGGACCACGACCATCAAAGCGACGGTGGATGCCAGCCTGCGGGAGGTGGTCCGGCAGAAGCAACTACGGACCTTGGCCGATGCCCTGGGAACGATCCCCCTGGAGCTGACCTCCGACCAGCTCCGCCGGCAGCGCGCGAAGCGGGCGACGCATGCATCTCGTTGACACTTCGGTATGGATCCACGCCCTGCGGCCGTCCGGCGAGTGGGCCATCCGCGAGCGGCTTCGCCCCTTGATTTTGAATGGCGAGGTGGCCGTGACGGAGTGGATCCTCCTCGAACTCATGACGGGCCTGCGCTCCTCGGAGCGAAAGGAATCGCTCCTGCAGTGGTTCTCGCCGGTCGCCCGCCTTCCGTTCGAGCACGCATGGTGGGAGGCGGCGTGGGACTCTGCGGCCCGCCTGCGTCGCGCGGGGATCTCACCGACGGCCGCCGACTGTCTGATTGCCACCGTGGCCATCAAGCATCAGGCGGTGCTGGTCCATTGCGACGGGGATTTCGAAGCTGTGAAACAGGCCCTCCCGCTCGTCACCCTCGACTGGACTTGTCACCTCACGCGTCAGTAGCCGGCCGCAGGAGAGCCGTGTCCGGTTTCGATGTGACAAGCATCCGCCAGCGCATCGCCACCAAGTACCGCAAGGTGGCGGCGTCGCCGGAGGGGCTCTTCAAATATCCGACGGGCGAGGCCAGCGCCCTCGGGCTGGGGTACCCGCCGGCCCTCGTCGAGCGTGTCCCCGCAGCGGTGCGCGAGCGGTTCGTCGGCGTGGGGAATCCGTTCGCCCTGGGACCGGTGCGGCCCGGCGAGGCCGTGCTCGACCTGGGCTGTGGCGCGGGCTTCGACGTCTTCATCGCCGCGCAGCTCGTGGGAGCCAGGGGGCGGGTCGTCGGGATCGATTTCTCGTCGGAGATGCTGGCGATCGCCGAGGCCGGCCGGGCCGAGGCACGCCTGCGGGGGGTCGGGTTCCACGTGGCCGCCGTCGAATCCCTTCCGTTCTTGGACGGCTCCTTCGACATCGCCCTGAGCAACGGGGTCCTGAATCTCATCCCGGACAAGCCCGCCGCCCTGCGCGAGATCTTCCGCGTCCTGCGCCCCGGCGGCCGGCTCCAGGCCTGCGACATCGGCCTCAGCGGCGACGAGCCACCGCCGGACAAGTCCCCCTGGTCCGACTGAATCGCCGGCGCCGTGACGAGGAAGGTCTTCCTCGCAATGCTCGAGGCGGCCGGATTCACCGACGCCCGCTGTGTGGGGACCGGGGAGTACCGCACCTCGAGCCACACTCAAGCCACGTTCTACTCGGCCCGAAAGCCAGGCTGAGCCCGAGCTCCAGTCGCCCAACAATTCGTCTTCCGCTCGTGACGGGTGCCCGGCGTGACTGCCTCGATTGAGAATTCTCCCATTTTTCCTTGACTCGACGAACTGTTTGAGATAATTGGTTAACCAATTGTTGGTCAGCCAATGTCCAATCCACCAGTATGCTGCTGGGAGATTCCCATGAAGGCAGACCTCAATCAAGTCATCGAGCACTTCCGTGAAATCGACCTGAAGAGCCCGGCAGACATCATCATCCAGCAGATCAAGGAGCTCATCTCGTCCGGCGTCCTCAGGCCGGGCGATCGGCTCCCCCCGGAGCGGGCACTCGCCGAGCGATTCGGAGTCGGCCGAGGCCACATCCGCGAGGCCATCAGGCGATTGGAGTTCTACGGAATCCTCAAGACGATTCCACAGAGCGGGACCATCGTGGCCAGCCTTGGCGTGAAGGCGCTGGAGGGGTTGATCGCGAGCGTCCTCAACCTGGAGAAGGAGGACTTCCAGTCGCTGATGGAGACCCGGGCCCTGCTGGAGGTGCACGCCGCGCGGCTGGCCGCATCGCGGGCGACCGATGAGGAGGTCGAGGACCTCGTCCGGGCCCATGAGGAATTTCAGAAGCAGGTCCAGGTGGGGGCACCGGGCCTCGAAGAGGATCTGATGTTTCATCTCAAGATCGCAGAGTATTCCCGAAACTCCGTCCTCCGATCCCTCATCAGCCTCATCACGCCGGACATCATCACCCTTTCGAAGAGCTACGACACCTGCCGCGACGGGCGGTTCCTGGTGGCGAAGGAAGAGCACGAGGCCGTGCTGCGCGGCATCCAATCCCGAGATCCAGATCGTGCCGCCGCCGCGATGGAAGAACATATGCGCAGGGCCCGATTGCAGCAGGAGTCGCGCCAGCCATGATCTCGGGAGCCGCCGCCGCGAGGCGAACATTGGAGACCTGAACGACATCAAGAGATCTGTTCCAGCTTCGTCTGACAGGAAGGGAGGTGGGAGCGCATTCTCGGGAAGCATTTCGACGTCGTGAGCACATCGGCAACTAATGTCTCGGATGCAAAGGAGGAGATCAGATGAGACGCCCGGCCGGCCTCATGTTTCTGGTGGTTGCGTGTGTCCTGGCGGGGGTAATTGCCGTAGCGCCGCCCGCGCTCGCCGCGAAGAAGGTCATCAAGCTGTCCCACAGCCATCAAGCCGACTTTGCCTCGGAGATCCACACCGCGGCCTGGATCTTCCAGAAGTGGATCGAAGACAACTCCGACACCCTCGAAGTCAAGATCTATGCCGCGAACGCGCTCGGTGAGGAGCGGGCCGTCTACGAGGGGATGCAGCTCGGCTCCGGCGCGTCGGCGGTCATCAGCGGCACGGCGATTCTGAACAACTTCAACAAGAAGGTTGCGGTCCTAGACCTGCCGTTCATGTGGAAGGGGTACGATCACGCCCACAGAGTCCTGGATGGCAAGGTCGGCGAGATCCTGGCCAAGGAGCTCGACACGACGGGATTCCATGTCCTGGCCTGGATGGATAGCTGGGGGTTCCGGAACGTCGTGACCGCCAAGAAGGAAGTGAAGAATCCTCCCGACCTGAAGGGCCTGAAGATCCGGACGATCCAGACCCCGACCTACGTTGCGGCCCTCAATGCCATGGGCGCCAACGCGACCCCGATGGCGTTCGGGGAGGTCTACACCGCCATGCAGACCGGGGTGCTGGATGGGTATGAGCACGGCTCCGCCGTGACCAAGGCCCAGAAGTTCTACGAGGTGGCCAAGTACATCTCCCTTACCCAGCACCTCTTCGGTCCCCTGGTGTTCGCCTACTCGAATAAGGAGTGGGCTCAGCTCACGGATAAAGAGAAGGCGGTCATCATGGACGGGGCAGGGATGGCCCGGGACGTCCAGCGGACCCTGGGTCCCCTGCGGGAGCAGGAAGCGTTCGATTTCCTGAAGACCAAGGGTATGGTCATTCATAAGATTGATACGAGCGGGTTCCGCAAGAACGCCGTGGCGATTCAGGACAGCTTCGCCAAAGAGCGCGGGGCGACGGACCTCCTCGAGATCATCCGGAAGACCAACTAGGCGTTGCCACTCGCCTCCGGGTTGCAGCGGAGGGGGGATACACGCCCCCCTCCGCTGCAGTGTTGTCCGGTACGACCGTCCCGCTCCAGCCTCTCAGGTAGGAGAGCGCCATGCTCGACAAGGCCCTTTCGTGTGTGAACCGCGCATACGAGTTCCTCATTTTCGTCCTGTTCCTCCTGATCGTGATCGTGGGGGGCATGCAGGTTTTCAACCGCTTCGCCCTCAACCAGTCCCTGAGCTGGAGCGAGGAGTTCATGGTCTACGCGCACATCTGGATCGTCTTTCTGGCGATCCCGGTGGCGTACAACCGTGGCTCCCATATCGGCATGAACCTCTTCGTCAAAGGATTGCCGCCGAGGGGGCAACTGATCTTGGCGCTGGCGATAGACGGCATGTGGGTCGTGCTGGCAGCGGCCATCGTGTTCTACGCGTCCGTGGTCATGGGCGTGGCGAGCAACCAGAACAGCCCAGCGCTCGGCCTCCGGATGGACCGGGCCTACTTGAGCCTCGTGGTCGGGGGGACCTATCTGGGACTCCTGGCCCTGCGGAAAGCGACGGCCTCGGTCTGCCGGCTCCGCTCCGGTGAGATGGCGGGAGGTGCGACATGCTGATCGGCCTTTTCGTCGCGCTGCTCTTGCTCCTCTTCGGTGGGGCGCCGGTGCTCTTGGCCATCGGCATTGCCGGCCTCCTCGGCATGTTTCTGAGCCCGGGGGTGGTCCTGGCGATCTTTCCGCAAAAGATGTTTGCCATGGTCGACTCGTTCAGCCTCCTGGCCATGCCCTTCTTCATCTTGGCGGGGGAGCTGATGTCCCGGGGCGGGATTAGCAACAAGATGGTGGCGTTCTCCGAAACCGTGGTCGGGCACATGCGGGGCGGCCTCGGCCACGCCTCGGTCGTCGGCAGCATGATCTTCGCGGGCGTGTCGGGCTCGTCGGTCGCCGACACCTCGGCCATCGGCTCCATCCTGATTCCGTCCATGAAGGAGCGGGGATACAAGCCGGGATTTGCCGCGTCGCTCTTGGCTGCGGCGGGGACAATCGGCCCGATCATCCCGCCCAGCATGACGATGATCATCTACGGCTCGATGACCGGGACCTCCATCGGGGGACTCTTCCTCTCTGGGGTCATCCCGGGGATCATCATCGGTTGCGTGCTGATGGGAACCATTTACATTCACTCCTTCCTCCCGCAGTTCCCCGAGCTTCGGGTCACGACGGGGAAGTTCGACTTCAAGAAGATGGTAAAGGCGTTGGGCCAGGTCTGGTCCGCGCTGCTCGCGCCCATCATCATCCTGGGGGGGATTCTGAGCGGCGTGTTCACGGCCACCGAGGCTGGCGTGGTGGCCTGCTGGTATGCCTTTCTCGTCTCCTTCGTCGTGTACAAGTCATTGAGGTTCCGCGACCTGCCCAAGATCCTGGTGGATGCGGCGATCGTCACGACCACGGTGGTCGGGATCATCTCGGTCGCCGGGGCCTTCGGCTGGCTGCTGGCCTATCTCGACTTCAACGTGATCGTGCTGGCTTTGCTCAAGAGCATCTCCAACGACCGGAACGTGATCCTGCTGGTCCTGCTCGGGGTCATCTTCATCATGGGGATGTTCATCGAATCGCTGGCGGTGCTGATCATCCTGATTCCCGTGTGCATGTTCGTCACCAAGGCCTACGGCTTCGATCCGTTCCACTTTGGCCTGCTGATGACACTCGCCACCCAGATCGGCGCGGTCACGCCGCCGGTGGCGGTTCTCCTCTTCGTGGCGACGAGCATCGCCGGGTGCAAGTATGACGAGACGATCCGGTACTGCTACCCGTTTGTCGCCGCGCTGGTCTTCGTGATGCTGCTGGTGGCCTTCGTGCCGTGGACGGCGACCTATATTCCGCACCGGTTCTTGGGCCCATGACGCGCGAGGTCGCCAAGCGAACAGTCTCCTCCAACTCCAGAAGAGAGGCCTGACATGCCTGGATTCATTCGGCAGTATGACAACAGGAACCAGCCGATCATCACACCGAAGACCCAGCCACTATCCTCGACGTATTTCAACCTCATTCGCCTCGGGCGCGGCGAGGAGTATCGGGCCACGGTCGAGGGGTGCGAGACGCTGTACGCGGTGCTCTCGGGGAACGTGGACCTGGACGTAAATGGCACGCCATTCCGGAGCGTGGGCCAACGCCAGGATATCTGGTCGGGGAGAGCGGACTCCGTGTATGTGCCGGCAAGCGCGCCTGTGCGGGTGCGCGCTAATGCCGACGGGACGGAGGTAGCCGTCGCGGGGGGCGCCTGCGCCCGGGTCTACGCACCATTCCGAGTGTCTCCGCAAGAGGTCGAGGTGGTGGACGTGGGATCGTCCGAGACGCACTCGCACCGGCGAATCTTCCACCTGCTGGGCCAGAACGGGCTTGGCCGCGCCGGCAACCTCTTGGTGAGCGAACTGTATGCCGATTCCGGATGCTGGTCGGGGTATCCCCCGCACAAGCATGACGAAGATAGCGGGACGATGGAAACCGCCCATGAGGAGGTGTACCACTTTCGCTTCCGGCCCGAGACCGGCTTCGGCGCACAGCTCTGCTTTCAGCCGGACGGTTCCTCGCAGTGCTTCATGACACGGCACGGGGACACCTTCCTGCTGGACAAGGGGTATCACCCGACGGTCACATCCCCCGGCCACGAGGAATACATTTTCACCATCCTCGTGGGCAAGAGCCAGCGCGGCCTCGTCCAGAACTTCAAGGAGGAGCATCGCCATCTGATGCGCGGGATTCCCGGCATCCAGGACATGGTGAACAAGTTCAAGTAGGAGCGGCGATCGCGTGAAGTCTTAATAGCCCCATCGTCGGTTCACGCCGGATAGGACGGAGGTACCATCCCATGACACTTCAACTCTTTGATCTGACCGGCAAGGTGGCACTCATCACGGGGGCGGCGCAGGGCATCGGATTCGCCATCGCCCGCGGGCTGGGGCAGGCGGGGGCCAGGATAGTCCTGAACGGAAGGAACGAGGAGCGCCTTCAACGGGCGGTATCCTCGCTGACGCAGGAAGGGATTCTGGCGTCCGGATGCCGTTTCGACGTGGCGAAGACCGCCGAGATGCGGGAGCGCGTCCAGGTCTTGGAGAAGGAAGTCGGCCACATCGATATCCTGGTGAACAACGCCGGGATCCAGCGGCGGAGCCCGCTGGAGCAGTTCGACGAGGCGGTCTGGCGCGAGGTGCTGGAAATCAACCTCACCGGGCTGTTCCTGGTGACGCAGCAGGTGGTGCAGGGGATGATCGCCCGGAAGTCCGGTAAGATCATCAACATCTGTTCGCTGATGTGCGAGGCGTCGCGTCCGACCGTGGGGGCCTACACGGCGGCCAAGGGCGGGGTGAAGATGCTCACCAAGTCCATGGCGGTGGAGTGGGCGAAGCACAACATCCAGGCGAACGGCATCGGTCCAGGGTACATTCTGACCGAGATGAACCGGCCGCTCATCGACGATCCGAAGTTCGACGCCTGGGTGCGCGCGCGCACCCCAGCCGGCCAGTGGGTGGAGCCCACCGAACTGGTCGGGACGGCCGTGTTCCTGGCCTCCCGGGCCTCCGACTTCGTCAACGGACAGATCATCTACGTGGACGGGGGCATCCTGGCGGCCCTGTAAGGCATCGTCAGCGGTCAGCGATCAGCGGTCAGCGATCAGCCAAGGACAGGAAGGGATCACGAAACCAGCATGGATAAGCTCAAAGTCCTCGTACTCGGAGGAGGGTTCTTCGGCAAGAACTGGCTGCGCGAACTGTCGGCCTCACCCGACTGCGAGGTGGCCGGGGTGGTCGCCAAGCACCCCGACCTCTTGGGCGCGGTGGGGGACGAGTTCCGGATCCCCCCTGACCGGCGCTTCGCCACGATCGAGGAGGGGCTGGCGCGGGCCGAGGCGCAGGCGGTCGTGGTCGCCCTGCCGGCGATGGTCCACACGGAGGCCATCCTGGCCGCCCTCGGCCGAGGGCTCCACGTCCTCACCGAGAAGCCCCTGGCCATGACCATGGCGGAAGCGGGGGAGATCGTGCGGGCGGCTCGCCGGGTGCCGAGCCAGGTTGTGATGGTGGATCAGAACTACCGCTGGCGGCCGCAGACGCAGACGCTGCGCAAGGCGCTGCGCGACGGACGAGTCGGGAAGATCGCTTCGATCGCCTACGAGTTTCGCCAATCCATCACGCGCACGACGACGGATGGGTGGCGGGAGCGAATGGCGCATCCCTTCCTCCAGGATATGGCCATCCACCACCTCGATCTGCTGCGCGCCTGTACCGGACTCGAGTGTCAGCGGCTGGTCGCCGTCGGCGTGGCTCCCCCGTGGAACTGGTACAAGGGCGTTCCCGGCATCGACGCTATCCTGACGTTCGATCAGGGGGTCAGCGTGAGCTATACCGGCACCATGGTCGCGCGGGGCCTCGCCACGCCGCAGGATGGGATCGTTACGGTGATGGGTGAGCAGGGAGTGCTCCGGCTGGAGGCCGACTCGCAGGTGCGCTGCTACGCGGACCAGGGTGCGCCGGAGGTCGTCTCGCCCGTGGCGTTGTCGTTCACCGACCAAGCGTATGCCCTGCGGGAATTTCTGGCGGCGATCCGTGAGGGACGCAAGCCGGAGACCCACGTGGAGGATAACGTCCGGACGCTGGCCATGGTCGAGGCGGCCATTACCTCGGTGGAGACCGGCCGGCCCGTCCCCGTCGCCCCGCTGGTCGCGGAGGCGCTGAAGGCCTAGTGCAATTGAAAACTGACAACGGATAATGGAAAACCGGTGAAGGGTATCCGCCATTGACTCGTTGTCGGTTGTCGGTTTCACATTTTGCATCGGAAGGAAACGTTCATGGATCTCGGATTGAAGGATCGGGTGGCGATCGTGACGGGCGGCAGCAAGGGGCTGGGCCGGGCCGAGGCCGAGGCCTTGGCGGCGGAGGGGGCCGCGGTCGTCGTGGCGACGGCCAAGAGCGTGAAGGAGGCCGAGCAGGTGGTGCGCGGCCTGCTGGAGAGGAGATGCCGCGCCATCGCGGTACAGGCGGACGTGACGAAGACCGAGGACGTCCAGCGGCTGGTGGAGACCACGCTCAAGACCTTCGGGCGCCTGGACATCCTGGTGAACAACGCCGGGACCACGGGGCCGCACCTCAACAAGCCGCTCACGGAGATGCCCGAGGAGCTCTGGGACTTCATGGTGGGGAACCACCTGCGGAGCGTCTTCCTCTGCATCAAGTACGCGGCGCCGCACATGATCGAGCGGGGCTGGGGTCGCATCATCAACACCTCGTCCATCCACGGGCGCGTGGGCGGCCGCCCCAGCCTGGGCCACTACGGCGCGGCCAAGGCCGGCGTGATCGCCCTCACCATGACGGCGGCCCGGGAGCTGGGCCCGAAGGGGATCACGGCGAACGTGATCGCCCCGGGCTTCATCGGGACGGAGACGTTGCGCGGGATTCTGGCCCCCGCCACGGTGGAGAAGCTGCAGGCGCAGATCCCCCTGGGCCGGATCGGGGAGCCGCCCGAGGTGGGCCGGGTGGTGGCATTCCTCGCCTCGGAGGCGGCGTCGTACGTGAACGGCGCGGTGCTGGACATCACGGGCGGGCGGCTGGAGTACTTCCTCTAGCCCCGGAGTTTTCACCGCAAAGCACGCCTGCCTGCGCCGCACGCGTCGCGGCAGGCAGGCAAAGACCGCAAAACTGTACTGTCTTGGCGGATCGGCTCTAGCGATCGGGAGTAAAAACGTGAGCGGAAAAGTCATTAGCGCGCGAGAGGCAATCGATCTGATCAAGTCGGGCGACACGCTGGCGATCCACGGGGCCGGCGGCGGCAACGTCGAGCCGGACCTCCTGATCAAGGCGCTGGCCGAGAGGTTTGCCGAGACCGGCCAGCCGCGCGACCTGACCACGCTGCACGTCTCCGGCATCGGGGACTGGAAGGAGAGCGGCCTCAATCAGCTCACCGGCGAGGGGCTGATCAAGCGCGACATCGGTGGCCACTACGGGATGTCCCCCAAGCTGGCCAAGCTCATCCTCGACAACAAGATGGAGGCCTACTGCTGGCCGCAGGGGGTCATGTCCCAGTGGCTCAGGGAGGTGGCGGCGGGCCGCCCCGGCCTCGTCACCCACATCGGCCTCAAGACCTTCATCGACCCGCGCATCGAGGGGGGCCGACTGAACGCCCGGACGACGGAGGACCTGATCGAGGTCGTGACGTTGGCCGGGCGCGAGTGGCTCTTCTACCGCGCCTTTCCCCTGAACGTCTGCTTCGTCCGGGGGACCACCGCAGACGAGAAGGGAAACATCACGCTGGAGCAGGAGCCGGCCTTCCTGGAGGTCCTGCCCATGGCCATGGCCACCCGGAACTCAGGCGGGATCGTGATCTGCCAGGTGAAGCGCCTGGCGCAGGCCGGGACGCTCCACCCCAAGATGGTCAAGATCCCGCACACCATGGTGGACTACGTGGTGGTGCATCCCGAGCAGTGGCAGAGCGTGCTCTGCGAGTACAACCCCGCCTTCAGCGGCGAGGTGAAGATCCCGGTGTCATCCTTGACGCCCATGCCGCTGGACGAGCGCAAGGTGATCGCCCGCCGGGCCGCGCTGGAGCTGGGGAGCCTCCCCCGGGCCGTCCTGAACATGGGGGTGGGGATGCCCGACGGCGTGGGACTGGTGGCCGCCGAGGAGGGGATCGCGGATCGCATCACGCCCACCATCGAGCAGGGGATCACCGGCGGCATCCCGGCACCCGGCGTCATCTTCGGGATGTCCTCCAACCCCGAGGCGATCCTGGACCAGGGCTACCAGTTCGACTTCTACGACGGGGGCGGCCTGGACGTCACTTTCCTGGGACTCGCCGAGGCGGACGATCTCGGGAACGTGAACGTCAGCAAGTTCCAGGGGCGGATGCCCGGTGTGGGCGGGTTCGTGAACATCTCCCAGGGGGCCAAAGCCGTGGTCTTCTGCGGGACGTTCACGGCGGGCGGCCTGATGGTCGAGGTGGGCGACGGCCGGCTCACCATCAAGCAGGAAGGCCGCTTCAAGAAGTTCGTGAAGCGGGTGGCGCAGATCACCTTCAGCGGCGAGCTGGCGGCGGAACGCGGCCAGCGCGTGCAGTTCATCACCGAGCGCGCCGTCCTGGTGATCAGCAAAGACGGCCTTGTCCTGACCGAGATCGCCCCGGGCGTGGACCTGGAGCGGGACGTCCTCGGCCAGATGGCCTTCCGCCCGCGGGTGGCCTCCGACCTCAAGACCATGGACGCCCGGATCTTCCGCGATGCCCTGATAGGGCTCCAGGGAGAGATCAAGCGGTGAGTCGAATCGCCCGCGGGTGATCTGGCGGTGTTCGATCGTGCGCGGTTGCCTGTGGCTGATGGCCCGAGCCGCGGGTGACCGTGCACGTGTGTTGGGCCACTCGCGCGTAGCAGACCCGAAGGCGTGTGTGCCAGGGGCGCGCGAGAGCGAGGCGATCCGTCATGGAGAGAGTCCATGTCGCCGGATGACGTCGTCAAGCAAATCACGCAGGGTGGCATCGTCGCCATCATCCGGTTGCCGTCGGCGGACGACCTCTTGCCTGCCGCCGAGGCCATCCGGGATGGCGGCGTGACCGCCGTCGAATTCACGCTGACCACGCCGGGCGCCCTTCAGGCGCTCGGGCGCGCACGGCTCAGGCTGGGGCGGGAGATCCGGCTCGGCGTGGGGACGGTCCTCGCGGCCGAGGCGGCGCGCGACTCCATCCGGGCCGGGGCCGAGTTTCTGACCGCGCCCAACCTGAACCCCGAAGTCGTTCGCGCCGGCCGTGAGGCCGGCGTCCCGGTGATCCCCGGCGCCTTCACCCCGACCGAGATCGTGCAGGCCTG
Source organism: Methylomirabilia bacterium (assembly GCA_041489335.1). Classification (GTDB taxonomy): domain Bacteria; phylum Methylomirabilota; class Methylomirabilia; order Methylomirabilales; family 2-02-FULL-66-22; genus 2-02-FULL-66-22. Next base: position 5,950 of record JBGPQZ010000013.1, on the reverse strand, counting down.
GGATCTCGGCGCGAGCCTGGTGAAGGTCTTCCCCGCGGGGCCGGTGGGGCCGCGCTACATCAAGGACCTGCGGGGGCCGCTCCCGCACATCCCGCTGGTGCCCACCGGCGGGGTTTCGCTGGAGAACGCGGGCGCCTTCATCCTGGCCGGCGCGGCGGCCCTGGGGGTGGGGGGCGAGCTGGTCTCGACGGACCTCCTGGAGCGGCGCGCGTTCCGCGAGATTACCGCCCGGGCGCGCGAATTCGCCGAGGCGGTGCGGCTTGCCCGCGCACAGGCGAAGCGCCCCGTGCAGCCCATCCAGCCGATCGAAGGCCCCGATACGCGGTAATGACCAATGACATAATGACCAATGCCCAACAGCGCTACCCCTGGGAGGTGACGCCGGGCGGGGCCGAGGCCAACGTGGCGGTGGGCCTGGCCCGCCTCGGGGTGTCGCCGCAACCCTGCTGGCGGACCTCCCAGGCGAGCCGGCACGGAGGAGGAAGGGCATGACGGCCGATCAGGCGCTGAGCGCCACGCTGTACGAGCGGATGCTGACCATTCGGCGGTTCGAGGAGCAGGCCATCGCGCTCTTCGAGCGGGGGCACATCCGCGGCAACGTGCACCCCTGCATCGGGCAGGAGGCCGTTTCGGTGGGGGTCTGCGCCAATCTCCGACGGGACGACTACATGACGAGCACCCATCGCGGGCACGGGAACTGCCTGGCCAAGGGGGCCGACCCGCGGCTCATGATGGCGGAACTGCTCGGGCGGAAGACCGGCTACTGCAAGGGCAAGGGCGGCTCCATGCACATTGCCGATTTCGACGGTGGGAACCTGGGGGCCAACGGCATCGTGGGGGGCGGCTTTCCGATCGCGACGGGGGCCGGCATCGGCATCCAGAATCGCGGGACGGACCAGGTGGCCGTCTGCTTCTTCGGGGACGGGGCGGCGAACCAGGGGACGTTCCACGAGAGCCTGAACCTGGCCGCGCTCTGGAAGCTGCCGGTCCTCTACGTCTGCGAGAACAACCAGTACGCCCTCTCCACCCCCCTCCGCGAGTCGGCCGGGCTCCCCGAGCTGTCCGAGCGGGCGCGGGGCTACGGCATTCCCGGCATCCGCGTGGACGGGAACGACGTCCTCGCGGTTTACGCCGCGGCCGGGGAGGCCGTCCGGCGGGCGCGGGCCGGCGAGGGGCCGACGCTGCTCGACTGCCTGACCTACCGCTTCTTCGGCCACTTCACCGGCGATCCCGGGAAGGGGATCACCTACCGGTCGAAAGCAGAGATGGACGAGTGGCTGGCTCGCTGCCCCATCGCGCGGCTCCGGCGGCAACTGCTCGCAGAGGGCACGCTCACGGAAGAAGCGGCGCAGGCAGTCGAGGCCCGGGTCGAGACCACCATCGCCGCCGCCGCCCAGTTCGGGCTCGACAGTCCGTGGCCGTCCCCGGAGGAAGCCATCGAAGACGTGTTCGCCTGAGAGACGAGGAGGAGACCGCGGTGCCAGAGATGACGTTCGTCGAAGCCCTCCGCCTGACCCTCGAGCAGGAGATGCGCCGGGATCCGTCCCTCATGCTGATCGGCGAGGACATCGGCCGGTACGGCGGCATCTTCGGGGTGACGAAGGGGTTGCTGGACAAGTTCGGGCCGCAGCGGGTGCGGAGCACGCCCATCTCCGAATCCGCCATCATCGGCTCGGCCCTGGGCGCGGCCATGACCGGCGTCCGCACCGTGGCCGAGATCATGTACGTGGACTTCACCACCTGCGCCATGGATCAGATCGTCAACCAGACGGCCAAGATGCACTACATGTCCGGGGGCAAATTGAAGGTGCCGCTGGTGATCCGCACCCACGAGGGTGGTGGGCGGGGCAATGCGGCGCAGCATTCCCAGAGCCTCGAGGCCTGGTTCCTCCATGTTCCCGGGCTGAAGGTCGTCCTGCCCTCGACGCCCGCCGACGCCAAGGGGCTCCTCACGGCCGCGATCCGGGACGACAACCCCGTCCTGTTCATTGAGCACAAGCTGCTCTATTCGACCAAGGGCCAGGTGCCGGAGGGCGAGCACCTCATTCCCCTGGGGCAGGCCGAGGTGAAGCGCGCGGGGAAGCACGTCACCATCGTGACGATCTCCCAGATGGTCCTGAAGGCCCTGCGGGCCGCGGAGCGGCTCGCCGCGGAGGGGATCGAGGCCGAGGTGATCGACCTCCGGACGCTGGTTCCGCTCGACCTGGAGGCCGTTCTCCAATCCGTCCGAAAGACCAACCGCGTCGTGATCGCCCACGAGGCCTGCCGGCGGGGCGGGTTCGGGGGGGAGCTCGCCGCCCAGATTCAGGAAGAGGCCTTCGATGACCTGGATGCCCCCATCCAGCGCGTGGGGGCCCTGGACGTCCCCATCCCCTACAGCAAGCCGTTGGAGGAAGCCGTGATTCCGGACGAGGGCCGGATCATCGCGGCCGTGCGGCGGGTCCTGGGCCGCGCCTGAGGCTTGCCCCCTCTTGACGCATCTGCCCAAGTTTTCTCGTCGTCGCCGAATCCCGCCGAGGGGCCGGTCTGTGGAGACTGCGCCCGGGTGCTTCAGGATCTGGTGGCCGGCCGAGGATCGGACGCACGCGGCGCGTCCGGCTCCGGCGGCGGGTGCATGGGCAGAGGGACGAGAACGTCGGCCTGCCAGCCGTACTTCTTGACGTAGGCCGTGTTGAACCCGAGGCATTGTCGCGATCCGCAGGACGCGCGATGGGCGCACTGGTTAAAACCGTTGCGCAAGAACTCCGGCCAGAAGGCCGGGTCGATGAAGAGCTTCGGCTGATCGTTGTTGAGCGCGTCCCGGTCCTCGCCGAGCAAGCACTCCGGGAAGTTCTTCACCTCCACGGCGCGGCCCCGCTGGCGGGCCAGCGCGATGGCCCGCCGCAGGAAGGGGAGCACGTCGAGATGGGGCACGATCAGCCCCTTGTCGTCCGTTTCGCTCATGGGCCAGTAGTTCCAGAACTCCATCTGGACCAGCCGCCGGAGGTGCCCCAGGCGGTCCACGATCCCGGGCAGATGGCGGTAGCTGCGCCGCGTGATCACCGTGTTGGTAAGCGTGACCACGCCCTCGAGGGCCTCCAGGTTCTCGAGCCCGCGCAGCGTCTTGTCAAAGGACCCCGACACTTGCGTGATGGCGTCGTGGCTCTCGGCGTCCGACGCCGTGAGGCTCACGAAGTATTCGTCCACCCCGGCGCCGACCAGCTCCCGGCAGTACCGCGGATCCGCCAGACGCATTCCGTGGGTCTGGATACGGACATGCTCGAACCCGTTCTGCCGGGCCGTGCGGGCGAGTTCCGGCAGATCGCGGCGCAGGGTGATCTCCGAGCCGGTGAGCGTCAGGCTCTTCCAGCGGCGGTTGCGCAGATTGAACTCCAGGACCTCCTTGAAGCGGTCCATGGACTCCGGCTCGAGCCGGTCCATGGTGTTCCGGGTCATGCAATGCTCACACTTGAGATTGCACCCGAAGTGCATGGCGAGCTCGACGTACTGCGCATGATCAAAGCGGCCCATGGGAGCCTCGTCTCGTGATCTCGACAGTGCCGACGCGGCCTCGACCGCGAGAGCCGCGAGGCGCAGAATCGGGGGGCTCCGACCGTCAGCGTCGGCGTGGAGCGCCACCGGCCCCTCCGCGCCCCAGAGGCTAGTCCGGCAGCACCCACTAACCCGATAATTCACGAAAGCGATTGTGAATTATCCGTATCTTAGCGAGGTCTCCTTGCCGTTACCATGGAAAACGATTTTCCTGTCCGTTAGCCCGAACCCTCACCTCGCGAGGTTCCCGCCGCTCTGCCTGCCCTCCGCGCCCTCAGATCGAGGAGGCTTTGCCGTTGACACGCAGCAGGGGCTTCGATAGGCTCCCACCCGAGCCTTCCGGACCCTCTCCACATTCCCTCGGGAGTGCCGCTTCGCCGGATTGCCTGCCGCGCTGGACAGGCCGTCGGGCCTTTGATCCGGGGCGGACCCTCGGGCTCCTCCCAAGTCCTCGGTCGTCCGGGGTCCGCCGCTCGGCGGTCTGCCACGCCGAGGCGGGGGCCGCCGGGCGCGAGCGGAGCAGGAGTGCCTCCGGACGGCGACACGCGGACTGAGTTGACACCCTCCCCCAAGCGTCCTAACCGGGAAGAGCAGCGGATGGACTACCAGATCGTCGCAACGCTCGGCCCCAGCAGTGAGGCCGATTCGACGTGGGAGCGCATGCTGGCGGCCGGGGTGACCGGGTTCCGCCTGAACACCTCCCACCTGACCTTTCCCGAGCTGCGCGCCTGGATCGACCGACTCGGCCCCTTTCTCGCTGCACTGGACCCGCGACCGCCGCTGATCCTTGACCTGCAGGGCAGCAAATGGCGCCTGGGTCAGTTCCCCGCCTGTGCGCTCGCCTGCGGACAGCGGGTGACGCTGGTGTGTGCGGCGTCCACCGACCGCCCCGACGTGTTGCCGGTCCCGCACCCTGACTTTTTCCGGGCCGCGTCCGTGTCCGGCGGCGAGATCGTGCTCAACGATGCCAAGCTGCGTCTGGTGCTCGAATCGCGGGCCGGAGACGCGCTTTGCGCTCGGGTGACCCAAGGCGGCGAGATCGTTCCGCGCAAGGGGATCACGTACGCAGTCTCCACGTATCGTCAGGAGTCGTTGAGCGAAACGGATCGGGCGATCCTGGCGCACACGCAACACCTCACGGGTATCCGGTACGCCCTGTCGTACGTGAGGGATGCCGCGGAGATGGCCAACTACCGCGCACGGGTCGGCCGGTCGGCCTCCCTGATCGCCAAGCTGGAGCGCCAGCCCGCGGTGGATGAGGCGATGCGGATTGCGGAGTCCGCCGACGAGCTCTGGCTGTGCCGGGGCGATCTCGGCGCCGAGCTGGGCGCCCCGGCCATGGCCGAGGCCGTCTACCGCTTTTCGGAGCGCGTGCGCACGCTGCCGGTACCGGTGCTCCTGGCGGGGCAGATCTTCGAGCACATGGCCGAGCACCCCACCCCCACCCGATCGGAAGTGTGCGGGGTGTACGACGCGCTGATGAAGGGCTATCGCGGGATTGTGCTGTCGGACGAGACGGCCATCGGATGCGACCCGGTCGAGAGCTGCCGCATCGCGGCGCTGTTTCGGACGTTTCCTGCTCCCGGGGTCCAGGGAGCGCAGGGAATCTGAGGGGCAAGTCGATTCTGCTTGCAATTGGGGGGGAATACCCGTAAAGTGGGCCCGCATCGAGGTTCAACCGGTTCCGCATTCTATTCAGACGCCGCGAGGAGCCATAGCCTTGCGGCGTCTTTTCTTTTCCGGCGGTGCGATCGATTCAAGACGAGCGGCACCTCGCCGCAGATCGGCCGGCTCGGAGCGGGCGTGGGAATAGCGGCCCTACGACCCGAAGACGAAACTGACGACCGCTCACGATGGGACAGTGCCGGAGAACCGGCGAAGGGAGCAGAGGGTCATGGGGACGAGATTGTATGTGGGGAATCTGCCGTTTGACACGGACGAGTCGCAGCTCAGAGAGCTATTCCAGGAGGGTGGCCGCACCGTCACAGAGGTGAAGATGGTCACGGACCGGGACACGGGGCGCCCTCGCGGGTTCGCCTTTGTGGAGATGGGGAGCCAGACGGAGGCCGACGCGGCCGTCAACGCCCTGAACGGCAAGGAGCTCGGCGGCCGAGCCCTGACGGTCAACGAGGCCCGGGAGCAGGCTCCGCGCCGCAGCGGCGGGTTCGGTGGTGGTGGCGGGCGGGGTCGGTACTAAGCTCAAGCGATAGGCTTCGGTCCACCCTCACGAATGGGAAGCGGTGCCAAGTCCGCCGGCGCAAGCTGGCGGGCGAGGTACCGTTTTGTCCTGGCTGCTCTCTCTTGAATCCATCCCCCGGTAGCCGCCACGGCCTTCCATCTCTCGTAGCCCACACCCCTCGTGCCGTCCGATCGGGGTCCTTTTGCCGTTGACACCCGGCAGGGCCGCCTTCGATGGGCT
>JBGPQZ010000012.1:0-23770 GCA_041489335.1 Methylomirabilia bacterium | reverse complement strand
TTTGCGGGCCTGCTCCTTGCCGACAAGCGGGTTCCTGTCCTCCGATTTGGCCTCAAGGACAATGAGCGGGAAGCCTTTGGTATCTAGCAGCAGGAAGTCGATGAAGCCCTTGCTCGTCTTCTCGAAGTTCTCGCCAAGTGCTTCCAGATCGAATGACTTGATCGTCACGCTGGGCTCAAGGCGGATGTTGGCGGGCGCGCTTCCCTCCGCGAAGAAACGCCAGCCTGCTGCTTCAAGCAGCTTGTTGATCTTGATGCGGGCTATGGCTTCTTTATTTACCATTCGGTTCCTCAGTATCACCACGGTTGTTCACGCGTCATAACTCACGGTTCAGCCGCCGCAGCGAGCGGAGCGAGCCGCGGACGGCTGTAACCGGAAGCTAGGCCGTGCGTGGAATCGTTCGCGTTGTGCCGCGCCACGGAAATGCGTTGATGATCTGCTGAAAAGTATCGCGCACCAAGGACAGGGTCACCGGGCTGACGTCGATTTCGCCGTATTCGCCGGCCTCGGTCGTGTACCCGAGCTTCGACCTGTTCAGGATGCTCAATCCCAACACGCCCCCCGAAGCCTTGACTAGCCAATTGTCTATCGGCTTCAAGTCAAGCGGCTGTCCTCGTTTGTTCAGTCCGCGCCCACGGTTTTCGAGGTGGGCTGCTGAATCACGCACGCCCTTGAGATGAGGCAGGGCCTTACGGAGACCCGCGGCCCCGGCGGCTACAACGTCTGGTGCGCCAGGTGTGTCGGCGAGGACTCCCAAGGTCCTCACGAAACCATCAAGAGCGAAGACGAACAAATGCGCATGAAGAAATACTTTACGGCGCTCAAAGTCGTCAGGCCACTCTCCGCGCGCCCATCGGCGTTGAAGCACCGCCGCCATCGCTTCGCGCTGAACCGTCAGGTACTCTCGCCAGAAACGGTCGCTCCCGATCTCCTCCTCGCGCCGGCGAAGTTCATCCTGAAGCTCGTCCGGCGCTTCGTCTCCCGTCTGGCCGCTGGATGCAAGACGTGCATCGGCGCGCGCCATATCCTCAGTGAAGAGGTTCAGCGCGACGGACGCGTCGACGTACTGACCCTCGAGCAAGTCGAAGAGCCGTTCTACGCCGAATGCCCAAGCGCGATCATGAGCATCAAGCCATCGGCCTGGAATCGTCACCATCAAGACATGCATATGATCGGGCTAACGAATAAGGGGCTTATCCGTCGTGCCCGACGGACGAGGAGGCGACGGCCGGGCGCGAGGGCGCGGCGGATAAGACCGGGTGAACTGAACCGCTGGACTGAAGGGCTATGGGGATTGTATGCCTTCCCGGTCCCGTGGGGAAGGGGTTTGTGGCGGGACAGCCAGGGCGCCGGCAGAGCGGAAATGAAGAACCGCTCAACTCACTTGGCCCGTTTTGCATCGTCCGTTTTTCATTTTTCCTTGGCCCCGGCGTCGGCCGGCCGCGTCAGGACGACGTGGTGGGGGTAGGGAATGGCGATGCCTTCACGATCGAAGCGGAGCTTGATGCGCCGGCGCAGCTCGCGCGCCACCTCCCATTGCCGGAGCGGCAGGGTCTTGGCCAGCATCCGGAGCGTGACCTGGGAATTCGCCAGGGACTCCACCCCCAGGACCTTGGGTGGCTCCACGAGCAGCTTCCCGAGCGTCTCGTCCTGGGCCAGTTCCTCTCCGACCGCGGACAGGGCGGCGATCGCCCGGTCCACGTCCTCGGCGTACCCGACCCCGATCTCCAACACCACCTGGGACCACTCCTTGGTCAGGTTGCTGACCACCTTGATCTCGCCGTTCGGGATGAAGTGGACCGTCCCGGAGAGGTCGCGCACGATCGTCAGGCGCAGGGTCATCTGCTCCACCTGCCCGCTCACCCCGGCTGCCTGGATCACGTCCCCGACGTGGAACTGATCCTCCATCAGGATGAAGAACCCCCCGATGACGTCCTTGATCAGGCTTTGGGCCCCGAAGCCGATGGCCAGGCCCGCCACCCCGGCGCCCGCGAGCAGGGGAGTGATGTCCAGCCCGAGCTCGCGCAGGACCATCATGCTGGCAACGAGCACCACCAGCGTGGTTCCTACGGTCCGGAGGAGGCTGGCCAGCGTTCGGGCGCGCTTCTCCCCCTCGCTGATCCCGGGGCCTTCCCCGTTGGCCGCCATGCGCAGGATGCGATCCGCCAGCATCCTGAGCAGGCGCACGACCAGGACACTCCCGCCGACGATCACGAGGAGGTGAAGAGCGGAGGTCATCATCTCGAGCAGAACCCCGTGCACCTGGAACGACATGGTGCCCTCCCTTCTCCCGACGATTCCCCGGACGGGACGCCCCGCCGGCTGGAGCGCTGACACTACAAAGCCGCCTTGCCCCTTGTCAAGCGCGGAAGCGGACAGGCACTCCGCTCCCCGGGGCGCCCCCGCAGGGGCCCGTTGTGCGCTGGCGCGGACCAAGGGAGATTCACCTTGACGGGGACCCTCCAATAGAATATTCTGCATGCTCTCGGGTGTCATATGCGTAGGCTCGAATAGGATATGCTCATCGCCTGCCTAGATAGGGGGGGCCTGAGGCCCCCCAGACCTTTACGGTTCCTCTTCGAATCTCGCAGCCTATCTCGCTCAGCTACATCCTGGGCAATCACGGCCCCTCGCGTCCCTCGGGCGCGTAGCGGACCATTTCCGCTGGAAGGAGGTCGCGGATGAGCGATACGGAGGCACAACTCTTCGCTCGGCTCAAGGAGGAGAACCCCGAGTTCCGCCGCCTGGCCGAGAAGCACCGGGAATACGACATCAAGATCGGCGAGTACGACCGCATTTACTACCTGACATCCGAGCAGGAGCGCAAGCGCAAGGAGTTGCAGAAGCTGAAGCTCAAGATCAAGGACGAGATGTACGCCATCATGCGGCAGTTCCAGCATGCCAAACAAGAGCAGCCTGAGGTTGTCCCATCTTGATCGGCTCGGCCAAGCACACATGGTGGACGTCGTGGCCAAGGCGGAGACGGCCCGCGAGGCCGTGGCTCGGGGCTTCGTAGCCCTTCGGCCCGGCACCCTGCGCCTGATCCACGATCGGTCCATCCCCAAAGGCGACGTCTATGCCGTTGCGCGGGTAGCCGGAATCCTGGCCGCCAAGCGCGTGGACGAATTGGTCCCTCTCTGCCATCCTCTCCTGACCACGGCGGTGGAGGTCGCGTTCCGCCCAACCCACCGCCCGTGTGGTGTCCAGATCGAATCCCGGGTCAAGACCACCGGCCGCACCGGCGCCGAGATGGAGGCCCTCGCGGCCGTGTCGGTGGCGGCCCTGACGATCTACGACATGTGCAAGGCCGTCGACAAGGCGATGGTCATCGGCGATATCCGTCTGGTGTTCAAGGCGGGCGGCAAGAGCGGGGTGTATCGACGGCCGGGCGAGCCAGCGCCGACCCTCGGGGCGTGACTGCGCCGAGCAGATCATGAGGGATGGCGCCCTGATCCGAGACCTGGCTCCCCGACAACGGCATTTATCGACTCCGAGCGCACCGGGCAATAGCGTCATGGGCCCTACCACCTCCTCCGCAACGAACGCCTGCTGCTCAGGGCGAAATTGTGTCGCGCCGCCGGCCCCTTCGACTTCCCGACCGCCCGCCCCCACAACCCCCATGCTGCCATCGAGGACGAGGTGGTCGTCTTTTCCCGTCCGGACGACCTGCGGGCCCCACGCGACGGCCCGGGCCGAGGCGCGACCGGTCACTCGGCACCCGGTCGCGCACCTGAAGCGGCGGGTTTTTCTACGGCATGGACTCTGACGTCCTCATCGTTCCCAGATCACAGGAGGGAGCCTAGCGACACAATCGGAATCGGGGGAGCAGGGCGGATTGGTGTAATGGCCTACCGAGGGAGGAATGCTCATGCCTTTCCAGGACAAGACCTTGACCTGTGTGGATTGTGGCCAGACCTTTGTCTTCACTGCCGGGGAGCAGGAGTTTTACGCCCAGAAGGGCTTCCAGAACGCTCCCAAGCGCTGCAAGAACTGCAAGGCCGCCAAGCGGTCCACCGGCCCCGGGTCGGAGGGGGGCTCGCGGGAGCTGCACGAGGTAACCTGCAGCTCGTGCGGGCAGAAGACGACCGTTCCCTTCAAGCCGACCTCGGACCGGCCCGTTTATTGCCGCACCTGCTTCCAGCAGCGGCGCGGGGCCTCCGGCCGCCCATAGCCTGCGCGGCGATCTGTCAGGCCGGGCTCCCCTCGCGCGCGGAGAGGACCCGGCCTGATTTGTCTCTTCGGCCAACAACGGCCCCCGCCCCCGCCAAAAGCCATTGAACGCCTTGCGGGACGTGTGTTACAACAGCAGCCATTAGCCGTTAGCCGTTAGCCAGGGAACGTCCCGCGAACGCGCTCGACGGTGGCCCATATTTCGCTACCGGCCAACGGCAAACGGCCAAAGGCCTGACATGGGACAGCCGGTTCCTTCCGAGACTCACGCCCTGCTGCGGCGGATTCCGTCGGTGGATGAACTCCTAGCCACCCCGGGGATCCGTCAGCTTCTGGCGGGACATCCGCGCTGGGCCGTCCTGGAGGCCGTCCGCGAAATCCTGGCGGAGTACCGGCGGCGGCTGCTGGACGGGACCGTCGCCCCCGAGACGGTGGAGAGCCTGCTGGACCCCGCCGCCATCGGTCGGGCCGCGGAAGCGGCGGCCGCCGAGAAAGCCGGGCCGTCGCTCCGACCGGTCATCAACGCCACCGGGGTCGTCCTGCACACCAACCTGGGGCGGGCCCCTCTGGCGCCGGCCGCCCTCCGGGCCATCGAGGCCGCGGCGCAGGGCTACAGCAACCTGGAGTTCGACCTGGGGACGGGAGCCCGGGGGAGCCGCCAGGTCCACGTGGAGCGGCTGCTCTGCACCCTCACGGGGGCCGAGGCGGCCCTGGTCGTGAACAACAACGCGGCGGCCGTCCTGCTGGGGATCAACACGCTGGCCAACGGGCGGGAGGTCCTGATCTCGCGCGGGGAGCTGGTGGAGATCGGCGAGTCCTTCCGCATCCCGGACGTGATGACGCGGGCGGGGGGGCGCCTCCGCGAGGTCGGCACCACCAATCGCACGCACCTCCAGGACTACGAGGACGCCATCGGGCCGGAGACGGCGCTGGTGCTCAAGGTCCACCGGAGCAACTTCCAGCTCCTGGGGTTCACCGCCGAGGCTGAGACCGCCGACCTGGTGGCCCTGGCGAAACGCCGCGGGCTGCCGGTGATGGAGGACTTGGGCAGCGGGGCGCTCGTGGACCTCGGCGCACTGGGCCTCCGGCGGGAACCCATGGTGGCGGACGCCATCCGCGCCGGGGTGGACCTCGTGACCTTCAGCGGGGACAAGCTGCTCGGGGGGCCGCAGGCCGGGATCCTGGTGGGGCGCGGCGATCTCCTGGGTCGCCTGCGCAAGAACCCGCTGCTCCGCGCCGTCCGCATCGACAAGCTCTGCCTGGCGGGGTTGGAGGCCACGTTGCGCCTCCTCCGCGATCCTGAACGGGCCCGGCAGGAGATCCCCATCCTACGGATGCTGAGCCTCACCGCGCCGATCCTCGGGGCGCGGGCCGAGGCGCTGGCGGCGGCGCTCACGGCCGCCCTCCCGCGCCTCGGTTGCTCGATCGAGGACGAGCGGTCCGAGGTAGGCGGGGGCGCCCTGCCCCTCCAAGAGCTGCCCACCCGGGTGGTGGCCCTGGACCCGGGCCGCGCGGGGGCCGCGGCCGTGGAGGCGCGGCTCCGGCGGGGGACGCCGCCCGTGCTGGTCCGCATCAAGGAGGGCCGGATCCTCGTCGACCTGCGCACGGTGGCGCCGGCCGAGGAGTCGGCCCTGGTCGAGGCCCTGCGGAACGCTCTGGGAGTCGAGCGGGAGGACGAGACGCCATGAGCGAGACCGAGATGCCCGCGCCGCGCGCGGATGCCTTGCAGGGATCGGACCTGCTGCCCATCGCGCAGAACCAGAAGACCCCCCCCGAGGTGCTGGAGCAGGTGCTGGAGCACCCCGACCTGCCCCCGGAGGTGGTGGTGGCCCTCCTGCGCCACCCGAACACGCCGGGGCCGGCCATGACGCGGTTGGCCGAGCGGGCGGAGGGGCCGATCCTGGACGTGCTCCTGAGCAACCTCCCCCGCCTGGGGCGCTGGGCGGAGGCGCTGGAGGCGCTCCTCGGGAATCCGGCGCTGCCGCCCATCAAGCAGTCCACCATCCGATACCAGATCGAGGTCGCCAAGAAGCGGGAGGCGGATGGCGACTCCAAGAAGAGCCTGTTCCTCCGGATCAAGGAGCTGCCGGTCGGCCAGAAACTGGCCCTGGCCAAGAATGGCAACAAAGACGTCCGTATGATCCTGATCAAGGACAGCAACGAGATGATCGCGCTGGAGACGGTCAGCTCTTCGCGGATAACCGACGGGGAGATCCTGGCCATCGCCACCATGCGCGACGTCGCAGACAAGGTGCTCCGCTACATCGCCAACAACCGGAAGTACCGGCAGAACCGGCAGATCGTCCTGGCCCTGCTCAACAATCCCCGCACGCCGGTGGGCGTCTCCCTGGGCCTGGGGATCAACAATCTCAGCGAGCGCGAACTGTCGGACCTGGCGAAGAGCCGCAGCATCCCGGGGGTGGTGAGCCGGGCGGCGAAGGCGATCCTGGATCGCCGCCGGGCCCCGGCGGCCGGCGCGGGCGGAGGGCACTAGGTGGCGCGCGGGTTCTTCCTCACCTTCGAAGGGGGCGAGGGATCGGGCAAGACGACGCAGCTCAAGGCGCTCCTCGCCCACCTCCGCGCCCTCGGCCGGGAGGCGATCGAAACCCGGGACCCGGGCGGGACCCCCATCGGGAATCAGATCCGCCAGCTCCTCCTGGATGGGGAGAACGCCCGCATGGTGGCCCTCACGGAGCTCTTGCTGTACGAGGCCAGCCGGGCCCAGCTGGTGCGCGAGGTCATCCGACCCGCCCTGGCGGACGGACGGATCGTCCTCTGCGATCGGTTCACGGACTCCACCCTGGCCTACCAAGGCGACGGCCGCGGACTGGAGCCGGACCTCATCACTCATTTGAACCAGCTGGCCGCGGACGGCCTCCGGCCGGATTGCACGTTCCTGCTGGACCTGGATCCGGCGGCGGGCCTCCGGCGGGCGGGCGAACGGCTGAGCCAGGTCCGCGGGCGGCGGGACCGGCTCGAGGAAGAAGTCCTGGAGTTCCACCAGCGGGTGCGCGCCGGCTTCCAGGCCATCGCCCGCGCGGAGCCGGGGCGGGTCCTCGTGCTGGACGGCGCCCAGGAGATCGTCACGATCGAAGGGCAGATCCGGCGGCACGTCGCGGCGCTGCTCGGGGCGGGTCGTGAGCCCGTGGGCGGGCGGCCCGCGGCGGGCGGGTAGCGGGATGCCGTTCCGGGAGATTCTCGGCCAGGACCGGGTCGTCTCGCTCCTCCGGCGCACCTGGAGGAGCGGGCGCCTCGGCCAGGCCTACTGCTTCAGCGGACCCGCCGGGGTGGGCAAGCGGACCACCGCCCTGGCACTGGCGCAGGCCGTCAACTGCCTGGCGCCGGTGGATCTCGCGGGAGGCGAGGGTGAACCGGATGCCTGCGGGGTCTGTCGCTCCTGCCGGAAGATCGCGGCGGGCCAGCACCCCGACGTGGCGGTCGTGACGCCCGAGGACAAGACGGTCATCAGCATCGAGCAGATCCGGGACCTAACGGCGCGGGCCTCGCTCTGCGCCTACGAGGGAACCACCAAGGTGTGGATCCTGGACCCGGCCGACCAGATGCAGGAGCCGGCGGCCAACGCCTTCCTGAAGACGTTGGAGGAGCCGAGCGGCCGCTCCCTGTTTCTCCTGGTGACGCCCGCGGTGAACGTGCTCCTGCCCACGATCCGCTCCCGCTGCCAGGAGGTGCGGTTCGATCTCCTCGGTGAGGCGGCTCTGCGGGCCATCCTCGTGCGCCAGGGGCGCGGCCCCGACGAGGCGGCCGCGGCCGCGGCGCTGGCGGGCGGCAGTGCGGAGCGCGCCCTGACGCTGGACCCGGCCGAGGCGTCTGCCGCACGGGAGACGCTCATCGCCGAGTGGCGGGAGGCGCTGGGATCCTTGCCCCGCCTCCTGGACTTCGGCGAGCGATACGCGAACGATCGGGCGCGTCTGGAGACCGACCTGGACGCCCTGCAGGAGGTCGTCCGCGACCTGGCGCTGGTCGCGGCCGGCGGGGAGGCGGCCGATCTGCTCCCCCCCGAGCGGCGTGCCGCCGTCTCCGGATGGGCCGGGGCGGTCACGCTGGAGGTCGCGCTCCGGCTGCACGAGACCGTGACCGAGGCCAGGTGGGCCATGCTGCGAAAAGGCCAACCGCGCCTCGTCGCGGATCGGATGCTCTTAAGGATGCGCGATGCGATCAGCAAGAGACGGCAGGACGGACATGACGCCGATCGTGCGCGTTGAATTCGGCGGTCCGGCCCGCTCGCAGTACTGCACGGCCGGGGCGCCCGCGCTCTGCCTGGGCGACATCGTGGTGGTGGAGACCGAATGGGGCGTGGGCATGGGCGAGGTGGCCGCCATCCTGCACCCGGCCTCCCTGGAGCGGCTGAAGGCCCCCATCCACCCCGTTCTCCGGAAGGCCACGGCGACCGACCTGTCGCGCCGGGCTGCGCTCGCCCACCGCGAGCGGGAGGCTCGCACCTTCTGCCGGGAGCGCATCCACGCCCGGAATCTCCCCATGAAGCTGACCGAGGTGCGCATCGGCCTGGACTCCAGCAAGGCCATGTTCTACTTCACGGCCGAGGACCGCGTGGACTTCCGGGAGCTGGTCAAGGACCTCGTCCAGCACCTCCGGACCCGGGTGGAGCTCCGCCAGATCGGCGTGCGGGACGAGGCCAAGATCCTGGGGTGCGCGGGCGCCTGCGGCCGACCCGTGTGCTGCCAGGCCTTCCTGCAATCCTTCGCCCCGGTCAGCATCCGCATGGCCAAGGACCAGAACCTGGCGCTGAATCCCGGCAAGCTCTCCGGGATCTGCGGCCGCCTCAAGTGCTGCCTGGCCTTCGAGCACTGCCTGTACGCCGAGCTGAAGCAGGCCCTGCCGAAGGTCGGCGCCCACGTCGCCACCAGCCGCGGCGCGGGGGTCGTTCGCGGGCAAAACATCCTGGAGCAGACCATCCAGGTCGGGCTGGAAACAGGCGGGCAGGTGAGCCTCACGGCTGCCGAGGTGACCGCGCGCCCACGTCCCGAGGCCGCGGCCTCGCCGGGCCGCGGGCAGGGCGGCGAGCGGGCGGCGGATGGGAAATCCGGCAAGGGTGGCAGGGGCAAGGCCGCCCGCCCCCCCGACCCGACGCCCCCCGCCGAGGGGCCGGAGCATCCAGAATCGAACGGCCCGCCCCCCGCCGAGGGGCCGGGCCCTCTCGCGGAGTTGTGAGGTGGCCCACGGCGGTCGTCGCCGGCCCCTGCGATAGAACGGAGCACCCATGTCCGACGCGTTGTTCTACATCACCACCCCCATCTACTACGTCAATGCCCCGCCCCACTCGGGCCACGCCTACACGACCATCGTGGCGGACGCGATCTCCCGCTACCATCGGCTGGCCGGGCGGCGCGCCTACTTCCTGACCGGGACCGACGAGCACGGGGACAAGATCGCCCAGGCGGCGGCCAAGGCGAACGAGACCCCGCAGGCCTACGCCGACCGGATCAGCGGCCTGTTCCGCCAGACCTGGGAGCGCATGGGCCTCCGCTTCGACCAGTTCATCCGCACCACCGAGGCGCGCCACCAGCGGGTGGTGCAGCAGATCCTGCAGAAGATCTACGAGAGCGGCGACATCTACTTCAGCGAGTACGGCGGCCTCTACTGCGTCGGCTGCGAGCGCTTCTACACCGAGAAGGAGGTCGTGGACGGCAAGTGCCCCGACCACCAGACGCCGCTCACCTACGTCAAGGAACAGAACTACTTCTTCCGAATGAGCAAGTACCAGGACTGGCTGATCCGCCACATCCAGGAGCACCCCGACTTCATCCGGCCGGAGCGCTACCGGAACGAGGCCCTGGGCTTCCTGCGCGAGCCCCTGGAGGACCTCTGCATCTCACGGCCGCGCTCCCGGCTGGAATGGGGCATCCCGCTGCCCTTCGACGATCGCTACGTCACCTACGTCTGGTTCGACGCCCTCATCAACTACGTCTCCGCGCTGGAGTACCCGGACGGCGAGCTGTTCCGGACGTTTTGGCCGGTGGCCCAGCACCTGATCGCCAAGGACATCCTGAAGCCCCACGGCATCTACTGGCCGACCATGCTCCAGGCCGCCGGCATCCCCGTCTATCAACACCTGAACGTCCACGGCTACTGGCTCATGGACGAGGCCAAGATGTCCAAGAGCCGCGGGCGCGTCCTCTCCCCGCTGGAGCTGGCGGACAAGTACGGCCTGGACCCCCTGCGCTACTTCCTCCTCCGCGAGATGGTCTTCGGCCTGGACGCCAACTTCAGCGAGGAGGCGCTGGTCGGGCGCCTCAACGCCGACCTGGCCAACAACCTGGGGAACCTCCTGCAGCGGACGGTCAGCATGGTGGGCCGCTACTTCGCGGGCCGCATCCCCGCGCCGGGCGAGCCGGTGACCGAGGGAGACCGATCCTTGCGGGCGGCGGCGGAGGGGCTGGGGGGCCGGGTCGCCGAGGCCATGCAGGCCTTTGCCTTCCACCGGGCCCTGGAGGCCATCTGGAACCTCCTGGACGCGGCCAATCAGTACCTCGACGGGCAGAAGCCGTGGGAGCTGGCGAAGCGGGATCGCGAGGCCCTGGCCCGCGTCCTCGGTCACACCTGCGAGGCCCTGCGCCTGACCGGCCTCTACCTCTTCCCCTTCATGCCGCCCACGGCCGAGAAGATCTGGGCGCGCCTCGGGATCGCCGCGCCTCCGGCGGACGCGCGCCTGGCCGAGGCCGGTCGCTGGGGGGCGCTCGTGCTCGGGCAGGCGGTCCAGGGCGAGGCCCTGTTCCCGCGGGTGGAGTTCGGCACCGAGTCGCCCGCGCCGCCTGTCCCCGGCGGCGCGCCCGCCGCGGACGTGCCCGCGTCCGCCGAAGGCGCAGAGATCACCATCGAGGAGTTTCGCCGCCTCGACCTGCGCGTGGCGCAGATCCTCGAGGCCAAGGCCGTGCGCGGCTCCAAGAAGCTGGTCCAGCTCAAGGTGGCCATCGGCGGCGAGGAGCGGACCATCGTGGGGGGTATTCTCCTCGACTACCCGCCGGAGACGCTGGTCGGCAAGCAGATCGTGATCGTGGCCAACCTGAAGCCGTCCAAGCTGATGGGCGTCGAGTCGCGCGGGATGCTGCTGGCGGCGACCGACGCGGACGGCCGGATCGTCGTGGTAAGCCCGGAGAAGCCTGTCACGCCCGGCACCAAGGTGAAGTGAAGATCGAGAGGGGAACGGGAGCCGATGAGCGAGCCATCCTATAGCAGCGCGGGCGTCAACACGGTCAAGGAAGAGGCGGCCCTGGCGGGGCTGCTCCGCTGGGTCGGCAAGACCCTGGAGTTCGGGCGGCATCGCTCCGCGCTCGACTTCGGCTACTTCGCCACCGTCCTCGACCTCGGGAACAACCTCGGCCTGGCCCTCTCCACCGACGGCGTCGGCACCAAGCTCCTCGTGGCCGAGATGCTGGACAAGTACGACACCGTGGGCATCGACTGCGTGGCCATGAACGTGAACGACCTGCTCTGCGTCGGGGCCGAGCCGCTCGCCATGCTGGACTACATCGCCGTCCAGGAGGCCGACCCGGCGATGCTGGAGGCGATCGGCAAGGGCTTGTACGAGGGCGCGCGCCAGGCCAACATCTCCATCCCCGGCGGCGAGATCGCGCAGGTGCGCGAGCTGATCCAGGGCATCCGGCAGGGCCGGGGCTTCGACCTGGCGGGGACCTGCGTGGGGTTGGTCCCGATGGACCGGATCATCATCGGGCAGGACATCCGGGCGGGAGACGTGGTCATCGGCCTCCGCTCGAGCGGGATCCACAGCAACGGCCTGACGCTGGCCCGCGACGTGTTCTTCAACCGGGCCAAGCTCCGCGCGGATCAGTTGGTGCCCGAGTTCGGCCGGACCGTCGGTGAGGAACTCCTCGAGCCCACCCGGATCTACGTCCGCGAGGTGCTCGATCTCCTCCGCGCCGGCATCGCCGTCAAGGCCATGGCCCACATCACCAGCGACGGGCTCCTGAACCTGCTGCGGGTCCAGTCGCCCGTGAGCTACGTCCTGGACGCGCTCCCGGCCCCCCAGCCGGTGTTCACCCTGCTGCAGCGGCTCGGCGGCGTCGCCGACGAGGAGATGTTCCAGGTCTACAACATGGGGGTCGGGTTCTGCCTGGTCGTCGCGGCGACGGATACCGACCGGGCCCTGGACGCCCTCAAGCGGCTGGGGGTCGAGTCCTCCGTCCTGGGCCGCGCGGTGGCGGACCCCGCGCGCACGGTCCGCCTGCCCAACGGCCTGGTGGGCCGGGGGAACGTTTTTCGCCGCGGCTAGGAGCACCCCTGTCTTTGTTGAGGTGCGACGATGGTCCCTCACTATGACATCCTCCTGAGGCAGGGCGTGCTGGTGGATCCGGCCACCGGATGCGAACAGGTCGCGGATCTTGCGGTCGCGGGCGGGCGGATCGCCGAGATCGGGCCGGACCTGGACCCGACGCGCGCCCGGGAGGTGCTCGACGTCCGCGGCCTGGCGGTGGTGCCCGGCATCATCGACCTCCACATGCACGCCTCGGCCTGGCTGGGCGGCCGGGCCGGCCACAAGATGATGGCCGAGGTTGGTGTCACCACGGCGCTCGACATGTCCGGCCCCATCGACAGCGTCCTCAGCCTCGCGCGGGACCACGGGGCCGGGCTGAACATCGCCTGCATCGAGGCGGTCCGGCCGGGCCAGAGCGTGCGGGACGAGAACCCGGGCGCGGCGGAGCTGGAGCAGGTCCTGGAGACCGCGCTCGCGCAGGGCGCCATCGGGGTCAAGATCCTGGGCGGCCACTACCCGCTCACCCCCATGGCCACGGCCCGGGCCATCGAGGCGGCGAACCGGCGCCGGGCCTACGTCGCCTTCCACGCGGGGAGCACGGAGCGGGGCTCCAACATCGAGGGATTCCTACAGGCCGTGGAGCTGGCCGGCGGCGGCGCGCTCCACATCGCCCACGTCAACAGCTACTGCCGCGGGGCCGTGCGGCCCCACATGCAGGAGACCGAGGAGGCCATCGCCGCGCTCACGGCCCACCCGAACCTCCGCTCCGAGAGCTACCTCTCGCCATGGAACGGCACCAGCGCCAAGTGCGGCAGCGGCGTCCCCGAGAGCCGGGTGACCCGGCAGTGCCTGGTGCGTGGCGGCTTCCCGCCCACCGAGGCCGGCTTCGAGCAGGCGATCCTGCACGGCTGGGCCCAGATCAACGTCGAGGCCGGCGGCCGGGTGGTGCTCGAATCCGGACCAACGGCCGTCGCCTACTGGCGCGAGCGGCAGACCGATGGTACCGTGAGTTTCTGCGTCAATCCGCCGGAGCCCCGCCTGCGACTGGCCACGGCCACGCGTCCTTCCGGCGAGTTCGTAGTGGACTGCATCAGCACCGACGGCGGCGGGATCCCCAGGAACGTCATCGTGGAGATGGGCCTGGCGTTGGTCAAGCTCCAGGCGCTCTCGCTGACGGAGTTCGCGCGGAAGACGAGCTACAACCCGGCGCGCATCCTGGGGCTTACCACCAAGGGGTACCTGGCTCCGGGCGCGGACGCCGACCTCACCGTTCTGGACGTGGCCAACCAGGCGGCCGTCCTGGGGATGGCGAACGGCGCGGTCATCATGCACCGCGGCTTCGCCTGCGGCCGGGGAAGCCGCATCATCACCACGGCGGCCGGCGCACGCGCGGTGCGGGACCGCGGACTCGATCCGATCGTGGTGGACCTGGCGGAGAGCGCGTTCTATCGGGCGCGCCCGCTGTCATAGCGGAATCGTGGACCTCTCAGTTTTTCGCCTCGGGGGCCTTTGGGCCGGAAAGGAGCGCGACGATGTTCATGAACATTGTTGCCGCAGTAGTCACGGTCCTGACCTTTGCCGCCATCGTCAAGAAGGTGGAAGTCCGCCTAGCCCTGCTCAGTGGCGGGCTCCTCATGGCGGTCATCGCCATGAACCCGCAAGCCTGGTCCGATGCCTTCGCCAAGAACATGACCGTGGGCGGCCTCCTCGTCGTCATCCCGCCGGTCATGGGCTTCGCCGCGGTCATGGAGCTGACCGGCTGCAATAGCCACCTGGTGAAATTGCTCACCGATCCGCTGCTCAAGGTCCGCCCGTTCCTGATCCCGGGCGCCATGCTGGTCACCTACCTCATCAACACCGCCGTTTCCAGCGCGGCCGGCTGCACCGCCGCGGTGGGCGTGATCCTGATTCCGGCCATGATGGCGGCCGGGGTTCACCCCGCCATGGCCGCCGCGGCGGTGCTGGCGGGCACCTGGGGCTCGGTCTGGAGCCCCGGCTCGCCCCACCCCGCCATGATCGCCAAGATCGCAAACCTCCCGGTCATGGACGTCATCCTGGGTCACAAGGTCGCCTCGCTCTCGTCGGCCGCGCTGGTGGCGATCCTCCTCTTCGCCGAGGGGAAGCTCTTCAAGCAGGATCGCGACTGGACACCGGAGAAGGCGGGATCCGACCTGGCGCAGATCGCCAAGACGCAGCGGGTCACCCTCGAGCGCGCAAATATCCTCTGGGCACTCATCCCGATGGTCCCCCTGGCCATCCTCCTGATCACGAACATCGGCTGGATCACCAGCCGGCTCCCCTGGATCCCCAAGAGCGTCTCGGTCCTCGTGGCCATGATGATTGGGACCGGCCTGGGCATGCTGGTTACCTGGACCAACCCCACCAAGATCTGCACCAAGTTCTTCGACGGGATGGGGCACGCCTACGGCTTCGTGTTCGGCATCATCATCGCGGCGGGGGCCTTCATCGGCGGCCTGGAAGCGGCGGGAGTGATCAAGAATTTCATCGAGACCCTCAAGACAACCCAGTCCGCCGTCCCGTTCCTGGGGACCTTCGGCCCGATGCTGCTGGCCGTTCTGAGCGGGTCCGGCGATGCCGCCACCTTGGCGTTCAACAACGCCGTGACGCCGCACGCCGCCCAGTTCGGGATCACGTCCGTGAACCTCGGGAACCTGGCCTGGATCGGCGGCGCCCTCGGGCGGAGCATGTCGCCGGTGTCCGCGGCCTGCATCATCGCCGCGGGATTCGCCGGTGTGAATCCGTTTGAGGTCGCCAAGCGGAACGCGATTCCCATGCTGGTGGGGGCCCTGATCGTCATGCTCGTGCTGGGCAGCTGAGGGGACGCCGCGTCGGGATCGCCGGTTACTCGGCCCCGTGCGGAATGCGTGTGTGGCCGCGGGGGCGGGAGATGGGTGTGCGCAGTTGAAACGTCCGGGCTAGCTCCACGAAGGCCTTCACGGCACGGGAGGGCGATCGGTCTTTGTGGCGAATCAGGTAAAAGTGGTACGCGATTTCCGCATCCCTGAAGAGGATTTTGCGCAGCGATCCGTCCTGCAGCTCCTTCCCCACCACCTGCTGGGATAGGATGGCTATCCCGACCCCATTCTCGGCGAATCGCTTGATGGTGGACGTGCTGGCAGACTCCATGATGACGGTGGGCGTAATTCCGTGCCGCGCAAGGATCTCGTCGATGATCCGTCGAGGAGAGGATCCTGCACGAGGCGGAGGATCTGACCGACAAAGTCGAACAAGACCCTGCCCTCTTTTGACTTATACTAGAGGCAAGTGGGAAATTTAGCACCGGTGCGCTGGTGCCGGTCGGCGTGGGCCCCAGATGACTGCGCGCCCGTGGCTCGGATTGCCTCGAAGGGCGCAAGGAGGTGTCATGGTGGACATGAGTAGCCTGATGCGCGATCCCGCCGTGGCCAAGGCCATGGCCTGGGTGGACGCCCACGTATCCCAGATCGTGGAGGAAGCGATCCGGATCTGCGAGATCCCCTCTCCCACCTTCGAGGAAGGGGAGCGGGCCGCCTACGTGCGCGGCCGGTTCCTGCGGCTGGGCCTGCGTGCCGTGGAGATTGACGCCGCCGGCAACGCCCGGGGCGTGCGTCCCGGCACCGGCGGCGGCCCTGGGTTGGCCATGGCCGCCCACCTGGACACCGTGTTCCCGAAGGACACGGACGTGCGTGTCAACCGCCAGGGAACCCGGCTGCTCGCCCCGGGCGTCGGGGACAACAGCGTGGCCATCGCGGCTCTCCTGGCCATGGTGGAGGCGCTGAACGTCGCCGGCATCAAGACCGCGGGGGACCTCTACCTCGCCTCCGACACCGGCGAGGAGGGGCTGGGCGACCTCAAGGGGATGAAGGCCTTCATGGCCGACGTCAAGGACCACGTGGCCGCCGCGGTGGCCATCGAGGGCATGAAGATCAACCGGATCATCCACGTCGCCGTGGGCAGCCGGCGATTCAAGGTGACCTACACCGCGCGTGGCGGCCACAGCTGGGGCCACTTCCCCTCCCCCAGCGCCATCCACATCCTGGGCCGGGCCATCGCCGACATCTCGCGCCTGGAGGTCCCCACGGACCCCAAGACCACTTACAACGTGGGCGTGATCCACGGCGGGACCACCGTGAACACCATCGCCGCCGAGGCGGACATGCTGGTGGACATGCGCTCGGTCGACCCGCGCGCCCTGGCCGATTTGGAGCGGCGCCTACTCGCCATCGTGGAGAGGGCGGCCAGGGAGGGCGACGGCCAGGTGAAGCTGGATCTGGTGGGGGACCGGCCGGCGGGCTCCATCCCGGCAGACCATCCCGTCGTCGAGACCTGCCGAGCGGTCCACCGGGCGCTCGGGCTCACGACCTACAGCGAGGCCTCCAGCACCGACGCCAACGTGCCGCTGGGGCAAGGGTTGCCCGGCGTCTGCATCAGCATCACCGAGGGGGCCAACGAGCACCGGCTGGACGAGTACATCGAGACAGGGCCTATCCCCGTCGGGGTGAAGAACATTCTACTGGCGGCGCTGGCTCTGACGAGCAAGCGGTAATCTTCGAGACCGGGGCGAGGGGCAAATGGGAGCGGGACGATGAGCGATTACTTGACCAAGCTGCGCGAGTTGCGCGCGGACGCCTTGAAGGGCGGGGGCTCCAAGCGGATCGAGCAGCAGCACGAACGCGGGAAGCTGACCGCCCGTGAGCGGTTGGCCCTGCTCCTGGACGAGGGGTCGTTCCAGGAGTTCGGCGCCCTGGCGACTCACAACATCACCGACTTCGGGATGGCCGACCATCGCTACCCCGGCGACGGGATCGTCACCGGCCTGGGCAAGATCAACGGCCGCCGTGTGGCGGTCTTCGCCCAGGACTTCACCGTGCTGGGCGGCTCCTTTTCCGAGGTCCAGTCCCACAAGATCTGCCGGATCCAGGACCTCGCCCTGGAGAGCGGCATCCCCTTGATCGGCCTGAACGATTCCGGGGGCGCGCGCATCCAGGAGGGAGTGCGCTCCCTGGCGGCCTACGGGGAGGTCTTCCAGCGGAACGTCCTCGCCTCCGGCGTGGTCCCCCAGATCTCCGTGATGCTGGGGCCGTGCGCGGGCGGGGCGGTCTACTCCCCGGCTCTGACGGACTTCGTGATCATGGCCCGGGACACCAGTTCCATGTTTCTCACCGGCCCGGACGTGATCAAGGGCGTGACCGGCGAGGACGTGAGTATCCCCGTCCTCGGGGGGCCCCTCATCCACAACTGCCGGAGCGGCGTGGCCCACTTCCTGGCCGAGACCGAGCAGAGCGCCATCTCCATGGCGAAGCTCCTCTTGAGCTACTTGCCCCAGAACAATACCGAGGACCCGCCCCACGTCGCGCCCTATGACCCCCCCGATCGGATGGAGGAGTCACTCAACAGCGTTGTGCCGGCCGACGAACACCTGCCGTACGACATGCACGACGTGATCGACGCGGTCTTCGATCGGGACAGCTTTCTCGATGTCCAGGCCTGCTTCGCCCCCAACGCCATCGTCGGGTTCGCCCGCCTGGACGGCTATGCCGTGGGGATCGTGGCCAACCAGCCCGCCCACCTGGCGGGGGCGCTGGACATCGACGCCGCGGACAAGATCTCGCGCTTCATCCGCATCTGCGACGCCTACAACATCCCGCTCATCACCTTCGTGGACTGCCCGGGGTTCCTGCCCGGCGTGGACCAGGAGTATCATGGCGTGATCCGCCACGGGGCCAAGATCATCTACGCCTACACCGAGGCCACCGTGCCCAAGATTTCCGTCGTCACGCGGAAGGCCATGGGCGGCTCGTACGTCGCCATGAGCTCCAAGCAGATGCGGAACGATCTGGCCTACGCCTGGCCCACGGCCCAGATCGCCGTGATGGGGGCGGAGGGTGCGGTCCGTATTCTGTACCGGCAGGAGCTGCTCAAGGCGGCGGACCCGGCGGCGCTGGAGCAGACCTTCATCGAGGAGTACCGCCAGAAGTTCTTCAACCCCTTCCGGGCGGCAGATCTCGGGCAGATCGACGAGGTCATCGAACCCAAGGAGACCCGCCCGCGCCTGATCCGGGCGCTCGAGGTCCTGCGAACCAAGGTCCAGCAGAATCCGACGAAGAAGCACGGCTTGATGCCGGTGTGAACCGAACCCCGCGCCAGCGCCTCCGTGTGGAGCTTCCTGGCCGCGTGGTGCGGCATGTGAGGTCAATCCATGGCCCTAGCGGAACGGTTGCTGACAGGTCTGAGTCTGACGGTCCTCGGGATGGGGTTGGTGTTCCTGCTCCTGGTCCTGCTGTGGGGGCTCCTGACCCTCATGCTCCGCCTGGATCGGGAACCCTCCCCGGAACGTGCCCCCTGGGCGGGAGGAATGGAGATCGCCCCGCCGGCGAATGGAATCGCACGGCCTCTCCCCGGGAGCCTGGACCCCGAACTCGTGAGCGCCATCACGGTGGCGGTGCTGACCCACCAATCCGTGCGTCGGAAGCAGGCGGCCCCGATCATGCGCAGTCACTGGCCAGGAAGCCTGCTGTATGCCAGCCGCTGGGTGGCCGCCGGACGGCACCAGCAGATCGAGAACTGGCACCCGCGTAAGCACTGACACCGAGGCCCCAGTCAGACATAGAGGGAGATGAAGGATGCGCCGGTACACGATTGAGGTCGGCGGCAAGCAGTACGTTATCGAGGTGCAGGAAGTCACGGCGAATCGGTACCAGGTGTTCGTGGGGGATCAGGCGTACGAGGTGCGTCTGTCCAGCGACGAGGACCTGGCCGAGGCCCAGATCACGCCGGAGATGGTCCCCTTCCGCGCGAGCCACGTGTCGCAGGCGACCCCCTCGACCCGACAGGCGGCGGCCGCACCGCCGCCGCCGTCCGCGCCACCGCCCCCGCGCCCGACGGCGGATCAGGCGAGCGGTGCCTTGACCGCGCCCATGCCGGGGAAGATCCTCTCGATCGAGGTGAGGCAGGGGGAGCGGGTGAGCCGCGGCCAGGTGGTCGTGATCCTGGAAGCCATGAAGATGAAGAACGCCATCAAGTCGCCCCGGGACGGAATCATCACGCAGATCGCGGTGCAGCCGGAGCAGGGCGTCGCCTTTGGGGATCTCCTGCTGCAATTCGGGGAGGAGTAAAATGGACGCCACGACCATCGCTCGCCTCGCCCAAGGCGTCCTCCACGTGACCCCGGGGGCCGTATTCATGATCCTCGTGGGGGGGATCCTGCTGTACCTCGCCATCGAGAAGGACTACGAGCCGATGCTCCTCCTGCCCATCGGGGCGGGGTGCATCCTGGCCAACCTCCCCCTCTCGCCCCTCGTCGCGGAGGGGGGGCTGCTCACTCTCCTGGGAAAGTTCGGGGTGGACAACGAGCTCTATCCCCTCCTGATCTTCGTCGGCATCGGCGCCCTCACCGACTTCGGGCCGCTCCTGGAGAACCCGAGGATGGTCCTCATCGGGGCCGCCGGCCAGTTCGGGATCTTCGGCACCCTGATGCTGGCCCTGTTCCTCGGCTTCAACCTGAACGAGGCGGCCTCCATCGGGATCATCGGAGCCATCGACGGCCCGACTTCCATCTATGTGAGCAGCATCCTGGCCCCGCATCTGCTCGGCCCGATCACCGTGTGCGCCTACAGCTACATGTCCCTGGTGCCCATCATCCAGCCGCCCATCATGCGCCTGCTCACCTCCAAGAAGGAGCGGCTGATCCGCATGCCCTACAGCCAGCGCGTGATCAGCCGTCGCACTCGCATCCTCTTCCCCCTCGCGGTGACGCTGGTGGTCGGGGTCCTGGTGCCCTTCGCCACGCCCCTCATCGGCATGCTGATGCTGGGGAACCTGATGCGCGAATCCGGCGCGGTGGAGCGGCTGACCAAGGCGTCCGCCCAGGAGATCGCCAACATCGTGACCCTCTTCCTGGGGCTGGCCATCGGCTCCACCATGCAGGCCGAGTTCTTCCTCAAGGTCGAGACCCTCAAGATTCTCGTGCTGGGAATCCTGGCCTTCGGCTTGGATACGGCGGCGGGATTGCTCTTCGCCAAGGGGCTGAACTGGGTCAGCCGCGGGGGTCTGAATCCGCTGATCGGCGCGGCGGGGATCAGCGCGTTTCCGATGGCGGCCCGGGTGGTGCAGCGGATGGGGCAGGAGGAGGACTTCGAGAACTTCCTCCTCATGCATGCCATGGGCGCCAACGCCGCCGGCCAGGTCGCCAGCGTGGTGGCGGGCGGCGTCGTCCTGGCCCTCATGGGCGCCGGCTAGGCTGCTCGCGGAAGAACTTCCGCCGAGACGACCGAGCCCCGAGGGAGCTTCTCGATTCCCTCGGGGCTCTGCCTTGTGTGACCGCGCGCCCTATCGGGTTGAAGCGTTCTCGAAGCCGACGCCCTCCACTCAGCCCGAATATTTCACCGCAAAGCTCGCAAAGACCGCAAAGGAGGGACACGACAAGGAGATTCTCCCCCTGGCGACGGTCGCGAATTGTGCTGGCAACCAAGGGGGACATACCTCCGGACCCCTTTGAGGTCTGCAGGGTTCTCTTTGCGTGCTTCGCGTGCTTTGCGGTTCAACTGCAACGTTCGGGCTCAGGCTGGTCAGGCCGCGTACCAGAGCACCGCGAGGAAGTGGCAGGCGGTGCCGGTGAGGACGAAGAGGTGCCAGACGAAGTGGCTATAGCGGATGCGCTCCGCCGCGTAGAAAGCCACACCCGCCGTGTACGCGAGACCGCCCGCCAGCAGCCAGGCCAGGCCCGCGAGCGGCACCTGGAGCCAGAGCGGACGGATCGCGATGACGACGAGCCATCCCATGCCGAGGTACAGGCAGGTCGAGAGCACGGGGTAGCGTATCCCGCCCACCGCCTTCAGGAGCACGCCGGCGACGGCCAGCCCCCAGACGAGCCCCAACAGCGTCCAGCCCCAGGCGCCGTAAAGGACGCCGAGCGTGAACGGCGTGTAGGTGCCGGCGATCAGCAGGAAGATCGCCCCGTGGTCGAGCACCTGGAAGACCCGCTTGGCCTGGTTCCGGGCCAGCGCGTGGTACAGCGTGGAGGTGAGGTAGAGCAGGACCATGGTGGCTCCGAAGACGCAGGCGCCCACGATGTCCGCCGCGCCGCCGCGCCGGACGGCGTGGACGACGAGCACCGGGACAGCCGCCACGGCCGCCAGAAAGCCGACACCATGGCTGACGCTATTCGCGATCTCCTCCCCGAGCGACTGCGAACGGTTTCGCCTCGCGAGTGTTTCCATTATGGCCTATCTTCCCGTATCGTCTGGCGCCGGACTCGGGCATCCACTGGAGGCCGCTCCCCTACCGCATCCTGGGTCCCGGCATGCGCCCACCCGATGACCGCAGATTCCCGTCTCCTCGCGGGGCGTCCAGCCGGCCATCCCCGGCACAGTGCGGTGCGCGCCCAGACACATTATGGGGGACGTGTGGGGGTACGTCAATTCGAGCCGGACCCCGAAACACGGTGTCCCCTCGTTCCGACGCCCGGCGTGCTACACTACGGCCCCCGCAGGGGAAGGTCATGGTCCGGACCCCGGACAGGAGATCTGTCTTGACGAGTATCCCTCAGGAACACTCCAGCCGCTGGAATGCGGAGGGCGGCTACCGCCAGATCCTGGTCATCGCCTTCCCGCTGATCCTGAGCACCGGCTCCTGGTCGCTGCAGCATTTCGTGGATCGCATGTTCCTCGCCTGGTACTCGCCCGAGGCCATCGCGGCCTCGACCCCCGCCGGCATCCTGAACTACACCCTGATGAGCCTGTTCATCGGCACCGCCGGGTACGTCAGCACCTTCGTCGCCCAGTATCACGGGGCGGGGCGGCCCGAGCGCATCGGCCCCTGCGTCTGGCAGGGCATCTATGTCTCGCTCATCGGGGCGATCGCCATGGCGCTGTTCATTCCCATCGCCGGCCCGGCCTTCCGCCTCATCGGCCACGCCCCCGAGATCCAACGTCAGGAGACCGTCTATTTCAGCATCCTCTGCCTCGGGGCCTTCCCGGCCATCGCCTGTTCGGCGCTGGCCGGCTTCTTCAGTGGGCGCGGCGAGACCTGGCCGGTGATGTGGGCGAGCCTGCTCGCCACCGTCGTGAACATCGTCCTCGATTACCTGCTGATCTTCGGCGTCTGGAGCTTCCCGGAGCTGGGCATCGCCGGCGCCGCCATCGCCACCAACCTCTCGATGGTGGCCGCGTTGGTGGCCTACTGCGCGCTGATCGCGCGCGAGGCGCACGACCGCCGCTTCCGGATCGTCCGGGGATGGCGGCTCGACCCAGAGCTCTTCTCCCGGATCATCCGGTTCGGCCTCCCCAACGGCATCCAGTTCTTCCTCGACATGGCCGGATTCACCGCGTTCCTCCTGATCATCGGCCGCCTGGGCACGGCGGCTCTCGCCGCGACCAACATCGCCCTCAACATCAACACCCTGGCCTTCATGCCCATGATCGGCCTGGGCATGACCGTCAGCATCCTGGTGGGGCAGCACCTGGGCCAAAACGACGCACCACTCGCCGTCCGGTGCGTGGGGACCGGCTTCCACATCACCATGCTCTACATGGGGACCATCGCCCTCCTGTACGTCCTCGTGCCCGGCCTGTTCCTCGCCCCCTTCGGCCTCTATTCCCAGCCGGGGGCGTACGATGAGATCCGCAGGTTGGCCGAAGTCCTGCTGCGCTTCGTGGCGCTCTACTCCCTCTTCGATGCCCTGACCATCGTGTTCGCCTCGGCGATCAAGGGCGCCGGCGACAGCCGGTTCGTCATGTACATGGTCTCCGGCCTCTCCGTTGGCGTCCTGATCGTCCCCAGCTACGTGGCCATCGAGATTTTCGGGGCGGGAATCCTGGCCGGCTGGACGATCGCCACCGCCTACGTCTCGGCCCTCGGCGTGGCGTTCTACCTGCGGTTCAAAAGCGGGAAGTGGCAGACCATGCGGGTGATCGAGCACCCCTCCCGGCACCCAGTACCGTCTACGCCGAAACGTTCCAGCCCGGAGGCCTAAGCCCGGATTTTTCACCGCAAAGCTCGCAAAGAGCGCAAAGGGGGACGAGACAGAGGGATTCGTCCTCGGACGACGGTCCCGAATTGCGTTGGCCCCCACGGGGGACATGCCGCCGGACCCCTTGAGATCTTTGGGGTTCTCTTCGCGTGCTTCGCGTGCTTTGCGGTTCAACTGTATTGTTCGGGCTAAGCCGTAACCACGGCACATGCTGCCCGGCCCACGTTGTCGTAGTTTGGTAGCCTACTACGAGGCCGTCAGGCGCATCCGGGGATGAGCCTCTGTGAGCAATTCCTGGCGGGCCTGGCCGCCGCAGAACCGCCGCACCAGCTCGAGGATCTCCCCGCAGGACTGCTCGACTTCCGCGGACGGAACGGGGG
>JBGPQZ010000011.1:0-23916 GCA_041489335.1 Methylomirabilia bacterium | reverse complement strand
CCGCAACTCCTGCGGACCCTGGGGGACTACCTGGTCAGCTTCCTCAAGTCGGCGGAGGGGGAGAAGTTTCTTCGCACGCTCGGCTACGTCCGCGCCGAGGTCGCGTCCAAGCAGGCCTGACGTTTCGCGCCCGCCCCATTGACCAGGGTTCCCGACTCGGGTAGCATCGCCCCCTCATGACACCCCGCGTCCGCCGAGTGGTCATCGGCCTCGCCGCAGCCGTCCCGGCGGCAGGGTGATCCGCCAGCGGATTCGGGACGTCGGCGATCCGGCGGCGATGCGCGAGGTGGACGACCACTTACATGCGGGCCCTGTCGGCGGGCGGCGCCACCGGCACCCCGGGGAGAAAGGAGACCCCCTGATTCAGCCCAGCGTGATTTCCCGGCTCCTGCCGTTCGTCTACGGCCTCTTCTTCATCTCGGGCGGCACGGCCCTCATCTACGAGGTGGTTTGGGCCCGGATGCTCACCCAGATCTTTGGCAACACCACCCACGCCATCGCCACGGTCCTGTCGGCCTTCATGGCCGGCTTGGCCCTGGGAAGCTACGTCCTCGGCCGGCTGGCCGACGCCCCGCGCAACGTCCTGCTCATCTACGGCCTGCTCGAAGGCGGCGTGGGGTTGTACGGGCTCGCCATCCCCTTCCTGTTCGCCGTCACAGAGCAGGTCTACACGCGGCTGTACGTCCTGGCGGACGTGTCCTTTGCCCTCTTCACCGTGATCCTCTTCTGCCTCTGCTTCGTGGTCATCGTGATCCCCACGGCGCTCATGGGCGCGACCCTCCCGATGCTCTCCCGCTTCTGCGTCAGCCAGCTCGCTTCGCTGGGGCAGCGGATCGGGAATCTCTACGCCGTGAACACGCTGGGGGCCGTGGTGGGGTGCGCCCTGACCGGCTGCTACCTCATCCCGGAGCTGGGGCTGCGCGGCAGCGTCCGCCTGGCCGCGACGCTGAACCTCGGCATCGCCGCCGTGATCGTCCTGGCCGTCCTTTGGCTGCGGGGGCGCGTCGGCCTGGAGATCGCGGCGGCCGACGACCCCGCGGAGGCGTCCGCCCCCGCCGCGGCGCGCTCCGGTCTGGACGTCGCCCTGCTCCTGGCCTTCGGCCTCTCGGGTGCGGCCGCCATGGTCTACGAGAATGCCTGGACCCGGGCGCTCACCCTGGTCATCGGCATGTCCACCTACTCCTTCACCGTGATGCTGACCACCTTCCTGGTGGGGTTGGGCGTGGGGAGCCTGCTGTACGCGCGCTTCCGGGGGACGCGCGAGGTGGGGGTCTCGGGCTTCGGCCTCCTGCAGCTCTGCATCGCGCTTTCGGCCCTGGCCACCATCCCCCTCTTCGAGCGGCTCCCCTTCCTGTTCCTGCGGCTGCACCAAGGCTTCGGCGACTCGTTCTACCGGTTCCTCAGCATCCAGGTGGCCCTCTCCGCCCTCGTGATGATCGTGCCCACCCTACTCCTGGGCACGACGTTCCCGATGGTGGCCCGCATCTACACCCAGAGCCTCTACCGGGTGGGGAGCAGCGTGGGGACCGCCTACGCCAGCAACACGCTGGGGGCCATCATCGGGGCGTTCCTGGGGGGCTTCGTCCTCATCCCGACCCTCGGCGTGCAGAACAGCATCGGCCTGGCGGTGATGGTGACCGCGGCTTCGGGGGTCGCCTTGGTGGCGATGGACACCCGGCTGCACCGCGGGCGGCGGCTCCTTTCGGCGGGGGTGCTCTTCGCCCTCTCCGTGGGGGCCATCCTCTCGTTCCGCACCTGGGACAAGGGGGTCATGACCAGCGGCGTCACCATCTACGCCCACAACTACGCCGGCCTCCCTTCGGATGCCCTGCGGCGCGAGTGGATGATGCGGGACAACCTCCTCTACTACCGCGAGGGGCTCACCGCCACCATCAGCATCCACCGCTCGGCCGGATCCGACTACCTCTACGAGAAGACCAACGGCAAGGTGGACGCCTCCTTCGGCGACACCCCCACGCAGCTCATGGTGGGTTACCTGCCCATGCTCTTCAATCCGGACGCAAAGAGGGTCCTGGTGATCGGCATGGGGAGCGGGATGACGGCCAAGGCGGTGGCCGCCTTCCCCGTGGAGCGGTTGGAGGTCGCGGAGATCGAGCCCGCGGTGATCGAGGGCGCGCGCTTCTTCGCCGAGAAGAACGGGCGGATCCACGACGACCCGCGTGTTCGTTTCGTCCACGCCGATGGTCGCAACCACCTGGTGGCAGCGCCCGAGAAGTACGACGCGATCCTCTCCGAGCCGTCCAACCCCTGGATCGCCGGCATCGGGAATCTCTTCACCCGCGAGTACTACCAGCTGGCGTTGACCAAGCTGAAGGAAGGCGGGGTCTTCGGCCAGTGGATGCAGACCTACGGCATGGCCCCCGAGGACCTTCGCATGGTCTACCGGACCTTCGCCGAGGTGTTCCCGGACGTCTCCCTCTGGGCGGTCAACGATAGCGACATGCTGCTCATCGGCACCGCGACGCCGCAGCGGCTTCGCTATGCCCACCTCAAGGCCGTGCTGGAGGCTTTGCCGGTCGCCCGGAAGGACCTGGCCGAGCTCGGGTTCGTGGATGCGTATAGCCTCCTGGCCATGTACCGGATGCCGAAGCCGGCGCTCCTCAAGATGGCGGCCGGGGCCGAGGTGAACCTGGACGACTTCCCCCGGCTGGAGTTTCTCGCCCCGCGCAACCTGGGCCGCGAAACCTCGACGCTCAACAGCCGCCTCACCAACGCCTTCGTGGTCCCGCCCGTGGTGGAGGACGCCGACCCGGAGCGGGATCCCACCGGGCGGCTGGCCCTCTTCCTGGCCCACGGCTACCGGGCGGTGCGCGAGCGTGCCCTGGCCTTGAAGTGGATTGACCGCGCCCTGCGCAAGGCGCCGGCGAGCGCGGAGGCCCGGCTGCTCCGCGCCCGCTTGCTGGCGGAGGATGGCCGGCCGCAAGTGGCGGCGAAGGACTGTCTCGACGCGGCGAACGGCTTCCTCCCGTCCTTCGGGGAGGCCGTGGAAGTCGCGCGCCTGCTGGACGCGGACGACGCGGTGACGGTCCTGCGGGTGATCCGGCGGCGCGACCCGAGCCAGGTCGAGGCCCGGGTCGCCCTGGCGGATGCCCTGCGTCGCGCGGGCTCGCGCCGGGAAGCCGCCGCCCTGTTCCGTGCCCTCGGTGCGCGGCTGCCAAAGGACCCCCGCATCCCCAGCGGCCTGGGTCGTACCCTCTTCGCGGAGGGGGACTACGCCGCGGCCGTCGCCGCCTTCGATGCCGCCCTGAAGCTCGGCGAGCAGAGCGGCGAGCTGCACGCCGAGCGGGGCGAGGCCCTCATGCAGCTCCGGCGCTACGCGGACGCGGCGGCGGCGTATCGGCAGGCGCTCCGGGCGAGCGTGGAGCACACGCCCTGGCGCCTGAACCTCGGGATCGCCTTGGCGGCGCAGGGTCCGGCCCTGTGCGCCGAGGCGGAGCGGCGGTTCCGCGAGGTGCTGGCCATGGATTCGGGCAACACCCGGGCCTGGGAAGAGCTGCAGAGGCTCGGCACGAGATTCTGATTCGGGTGTGCCCGGCCTCGGGCGGGACGCGCGGGGGCGTGGAGGTGAGGGAATCATGCCGACAGAGCATATGGGAGAGTATCTCCGTGGCCGACTGAAGGTCGAGCTCCTCAAGCTCGACCGGCTGAAGGCCGTGGCGACCTTTCCCCCGGACCTGCAGGGGCCGCCCGCGGCGGGGCATGGCGGCGGGACCGCCGCCCTCCTCCTCGAAATGGTGCGGATGGTCGCGGGCGAGCGGGACGGGGTGGTCGTCCTGCCCCGGCCGCTCAGGCTGGAGGTCACCCTCCATCGCGAGCTGCCCTTGGAGACGCCCCTCCAGGCCGAGGTCGAGCCCGGCGAGGGGGGATGGTGCAGCCGGATCCGGACGGGGGAGCGCCTGATCGCCGAGGCCGTCGTGCGCCCCGGGGCGGACCCGCTCCCGATCCTCCCGGCCGGCCTGCGCCAACGTTTCGAGGCCTCGCTCGGCACGGCGTACACGGTGCCGGGCTACGAGTGGTGTCTGGGCTGCGGCTTCCGGAATCCGCGGGGGGCGCAGGTGCGCTTCGAGTACAACGACGACTTCATGTGGAAGCGCCTCGCCCCGCTGCCCCACTTCCGCTGCCAGGACGGGAGCCTCTTTCCCGGCTACGCCTGCATCGTCACCGACGAGCTGGGCTGGTGGCTCGGGGCCCTTCGGCAGGGCGAGTGCGGCCTCTCCAATCGGGTGCTCCTGACCCTGGGCGACCCCGTCCCCCACGCCGTGCCGCTCCTCGCTCTCGGCCTCCGGGCGGCCGTCCGGAGCGGCGACTCCAGGGGCCGGATCTGGCAGACGCAGGCCCTGCTCCTCACGGGGGATTGGCAGCCGGTCGCCGCGGCCGACGTGCAGTTCGCCGGGAGCCGCGCCTTCACCAAGCTGATGCTGCCGGGTTTCGTGGTGGACGACGGCGGGGCCGCCATCCGGCGCGCCTTCCCCCGCGACGCGGACCGCGACCCCGCCGCACCCCGTGGGTAGCCGAGCGGGTCGTTGGCCTCGGCGAGCCTGAAGGCCCGCAAGGGGCACACCCACCGTTCCCTCGTCGGGATGCAGCCGGTCCATGCGCCGCGGACTGCCCGCGGGGCCGCGGACCGTCATCGCGGGCGCACCTCGGTCTGCAGCCGGGCCGCCAGGGCCTCCTGGAGATGCGTGCGGTTCTTGGTGGTGAGCCGGTAGAGCTCCACCGTCGGGCGGCGCTTCACGGCGTCTAGCCACGGATGGGGGGCCTGCAGGATGGTGCCCAGGAGGGTCTTCGGCGAGTGGAGGCACGCCTCCAGGGCCTCGACGAACCGGGGCGAGCAGAGCTCCATCTTCCCGATCTCGTCCACGACGACCAGGTCGGCCTCCCTGAGCGCCGCTTCCATCGCCCGGACGCCCACCGCCTCGAAGGCCGGCACGTCCACCTGGTAGCGCCCCACGCGGGGTCCGCGGATCCCCCGCGTGTGCGCGAGCGTGGCTGCGGATCCGTCCAGGGCGGTCACGCGGAATCCGACCCGCTCCTCGCCCTCCCGAATCTCTTCGGTGAGGAACCCGCCAGCCGCGCACGAGATCTCGCCGAGGAGGCTCTTGATCAGCGAGGTCTTGCCGATTCCGGGCGGTCCCGTGATCAGGAGTGCGGTCCCCATGCGGCGGCTCGCTCCGTCTACTTCACCTGGGGCTCCAAGACCTGGATGTTGTGGGCCGCGGCCGGAGCCTTGGGGTCCTGGGGGGCCGACTGGTGGAACAGCCGGAACTCCTCCAGGGCGTGCAAGAGCAAGGTGCGTTTCTCTTCGACCCGGCTGATCTGCGCCTTCTGGATGTAGGCGACGCCCAGGTGGAAGTGGGCGTCGGGCTGGGCGGGTCGGAGTTCCACCGCGCGTCGGTACGCCACGACCTTCTCCTCCACCAGGGACCGGATCTTCTCGCCGAGGACGACGCCGAGGTTGTAGTGGGCATCGGCATCATCCGGGCGCAGCCGGATGGCCGCCCGGAACGCCTCCAGGGCGGGGTCGATCTCCCTCGCGTCGGCGCGGGCGAGGCCGAGCTGGAAGTGGGCCGCCGCGTCTTCCGGGGCGAGGCGCGTGGCCTCCTGGAAGTGCCGGGCGGCGGCCTGGGGTTGCTTCAACCTCCGATAGACGTCGCCCAGGGTCAGCTGGACCTGGGCGTCCTCCGCGCGCTGGGGGAGGACGAGCAGGAGCGCCTCGCGGGCGCGCGGGAGATCCCCGGCGGCACGATAGGCGAGCCCCAGGCCCAATCGGGCCTCGACGTGCCCCGGCTGAAGCTCCAGCGCCCGCTGGAACTCCTCCACGGCCTGGTCGGCCTGATGGAGCTCCAGAAGCGTAATCCCCAGGTTGTGATGCGCCTCGGTGAGCGCGGGATTCAGGCGGATCGCCTGCCGGAACTGGTAGAGGGCGTACTCCAGGTCCCGGCGCTGCAACGCACCCACCCCGGCGTTGTACCGTTGGAGCGCCTCCTGGACCCGCGGGTCCTGCGAGGGCTCGGCTGCCCCGGTGCCAGCCGTGCCGGTGGCGGCGGCCAGGGTGAAGATCAGCGCGACGACCCAGGGCCTCATGGCGCCTCCTGCTCGCCCGGCGTCGCGGGCCCGGGCGGTGCGGTGCGCACAAACGCCGCCTCGGCCGCCAGAATCGGTGCCTCCGCCCGAAGCGCGACCGCGATGGCGTCGCTGGGGCGAGAATCCAAGGTCACCTCCTGTCCGCGCGCCTCCAGGATCAGGCGGGCGAAATAGGTGTTGTCCCGCACCTCGGTGATGACGACTCGCTTCACCTTGGCCTGCAGGCGGTGAATCACCTCCAGCAAGAGGTCGTGGGTGTACGGTCGCGGCGGTCGGCGGCCCTGCAGCGGCAGGATGATCCCCTGGGCCTCGAAGGGGCCGATGAACATCGTCAGCTCCCGCTTGTCCTCTCGGCCCCGCAGGAATACCAGTGGGGCCCCCGAGCGCGGGTCCGCCTGGACGCCCATCACCTCCATCTCGTAGAGCTTCTCCGTCGCCCCCGCCGCCGCCGCGGCTGCGCCGGCCGGCGAGCAGAGGAGGGCGACGGCCGCCGCCAGGCCGACCAGTGTGCCGCCTAAGATATTCCGCATGCCCGGACCTCCTCGTGTCCCCGGCGACTCAGAAGAATTTGACCAGGACCGGCTCCCCTTTTTCCACCAGGTCCACGTTGGCGGGGATCTCGATGTACCCCTCGGCGTGCGCCATCGAGGTGATGGCCCCCGACTCCTTGAAGGCCGGGACCACCTCGCCGCCCTCGATCCGCACGGGGAGGAACTGGTGCCGACCGGTGGTCGAGGTGTACCGGCGCGACATGGGGAGCGTGACGCCGCCCGTGCGCACCGCGGGCAGGTGCGCCAACCTGCGGAGAACGGGGACCAGCAGGCCGTACCCATTGGTCAGGCAGGAGGTGGGGTAGCCGGGCATGCCCAGGACGAGTCGTCCCTCGATCACGCCGCAGAGTGTCGGCTTCCCGGGTTTCACCGCGATGCCGTGGAACTTGACCTCGCCCAGGGACTCCACCGCCTCCACCATCACGTCCCGTTCGCCCACCGAGCTCCCCCCCGAGAGCACCACCAGGTCGCAGGTCAGGGCCTCGCGTAGCGTCCGGCGTACGTCCTCCAGCGTGTCCTGCATGATGGGGAAGAGCCGGGGGGTCCCCCCCGATTCCTGAATCAGGGCCGCGAGGGTGTACGAGTTGATGTCGTAGATCTTCCCGGGCGGGAGCGGGTCGCCGGGCCTGACGATCTCGTTCCCCGACGGGATCACAGCGACGACGGGCCGGGCCACCACTTCTACCTGGGTCACTCCCAGGGCGGCGAGGACGCCGATCTTGCTCGGATCCAGGAGGGTCCAACGCGGCAGGACTTCCTGGTCCGCCCGAATGTCTTGGCCCTGCGGCGAGATGTTCTGGCGCGGGTAGACAGGTTTGTAGACCTTCACCGTGGCCTCGCTCGCTGCCTCGTCCAGTTCGGTATCCTCGACCTGCACGACGGCGTCCGCCCCGATCGGGACCGGGGCGCCCGTGGCCACCTGGATGCAGGCGCCCGGACGCACCGCCTCTGCGGCGGTGTCTGCCGCGTGGATCGTTTCGATGAGGCGGAGGCGGACGGGATTGAAGTTGCCGGCTCCGAAGGTATCCTGCGCCAGCACGGCGTAGCCATCCATGGCGGCACGGGCGAAGGGCGGGACGTCCATGCCTGCCACGACCGGCGCCACCAGGACGCGTCCCGTAGCCTCCAGCAGGTCGGCCTGCTCGGTGCGACCGAGAGGCGCCACGCACTCCAGCAGAATACGCATCCCCTCCTCCAGCGAGAGGAGGGCCTTCAGCGGCTTCATGGCCATGGTCGGTCTCCGCAGACAGAAATGCCCCAGGCACAGAGACCCAGGGCACACGGGGATCCCGCCCCGCCCCCGCTGCCGATCATCGGCCGCGGCTCGGGGCTACTGGGGGTTGATGCAGCGGACCAGTCGCCACCCATTCAAGAGGTTGACCCGGTGCAGTTGCTCGGGGCACAGAGCCACGCGCTCCAGGAGCGGCATGAGCTTCAGCTCCGTATCGAACCCGATCTTGGTGCAGACCGGGGCCAGGAGCTTCTCGAACATTCCGACGACGGGATTCTCGCTCTTGAAGTGGTTCAGGATGACGAGGTGCCCGCTGGGCTTGCAGACCCGCCGCATTTCCAGGAGCGTCTTCACCGGGTCGGGCACCGCGCTGATCACGTAGGTGGCGATGACCTTGTCGAAGCTGTTGTCGGGAAAATCCAGTTTCGACCCGTCCATCACCATGAGGCGGGCGCTCCGCATGCCGAGCTCCTTGACGCGCTGCTCGGCCTTGCGCAGCATCTCCTCCGAGATGTCGATCCCGGTGATGTTGCAATCCCGCGGGTAGAGGGGCAGGCTGAGGCCGGTGCCCACGCCGACCTCCAAGAGGCGGTCACCCGGCTGGATCTCCAGGAGGTTGACGGCCGCCACCCGCCCCGGGTAGAAGACCTTGTCGAAGAGGAAATCGTATACCGGCGACAGGATGGCGTAGGCGCGCTTGATCGTCTGGTAATCCATAATTGCTGTACCCGATCCCCCCAGCGAGAAGACACCGCCTCCGGCATGCCCGAAGGGCACCCGCACGAGCGGGCGGATTATATCCAAAGATCTTGCTTTACAACAAGTCTTTTTCCCCGAACCGGACCGGCAGTCTGGCCGACCGACCTTGGTAGTCCCGGTAGAGCAGGTAGCCGTTCCTCCGGCCGAACTCGAAGAGCCGCCGGGTGAGGTCCACATCCGCCTGGCAGTACTCGATCACCTTGTCGTGCAGGCCGGCCTTCCACCAGGCCAGGCTCTGCAGCCCATCCGCCAGCTTGGGGGCCCCCAGCGTCGCCTCCGCCAGGTGATTCAGGCTCAGCCGGAAGCCCAGGCTCGCGTGCACCTCCTCCAGGATGTCCAGGACCGGGAGCACCGCGTCGTCGAGGGGGCGGTAGCCACGCAGCACCTGGAAATCGAAACGCCGCAGGTTGAAGCCGACGATCAGGCGGGCGGCTTGCAGGGCTCCGACCAGATCGTCCACCGTCTCTTCGGTGTAGACCCGGACCTCGCCCGTGTCGAGGTCCGCCGTGACGGCCACGGCCACCCCCATGCGGTCGGCGTGGCCCCAGCCTCCCACCTCCTCGGCGCTCCGCTGCGTCTCAATGTCGAGGACCAGCGCGCGGGGCGCGGCCGAGGGGGACGCCGCAGCCGGGGGGGCGAGGGGGCGAGCGAAGATCGAGGGGGCGGAGGCCGGCAGGGCGGCTTCATCGGGGGCCTCGCGCACGATCTCACACAGACCCAGCAGGCCCTCCAGGACGAGGAGGGCCGCCGCCTTGTCCAGCGGCTTGTTGCCCGAGCCGCACTTGGGCGAGTGGATGCACGACGGGCACCCCTGCTCACACGGGCAATCCCGGAGGAGCCGGAGGGTCGCCTGCAAGAGGTCGTCCAGGACCCGGTAGCAGCGCTCCGCCAGGCCGATCCCGCCGGGATAGCCGTCGTAGATGAACACGGCCGGGCGTCCGACCTGGGGGTGAAACGTGGTGGAGATCCCGCCCACATCGCTCCGGTCGCAGAGCGCGAACAGCGGGAAGAGGCTGATCATGGCGTGCTCGATCGCGTGGATCCCGCCCATGAAGTGGAGGCCGCCCGGGGGGGCCTGCTGGACGTGGTCGCGCACGGCCTCGGGCACCTCGAGCCAGAGTCCCTGCGTCTCGAAGGTGTGGGGCGGCAGATCCAGGGGGTAGCTGCCGATCCGATCCTGATTGAAGATGCGCCGCTTCTCGTAGCCGGTGATCCGTTCGGTGACCTTGAGAAGGCCCAGGCGCGCCACCGTGTTCTTCACCTCGCGGAACTCCTGGCAGTGGAGGATCTCGGTCTCCTTCTCTCCGCTGGTCTGGGTGTAGTAGTCCACCTCCACGGGCCGGGCTTGGACCTTCCGCTGGGCGAGGTCCAGCGCGGTCACCTCGAACTGCTGCCCCTGGTGGAGGTAGATGGCGCCCGGGTGGCACTCGTGGGCGGCGCGGAAGCCGTCCACGCTGCCGATCGTCTTGCCGGCCGGATTGAGGATGGCGAACGCCTCGCCGATCGAGCGGATGCCGATCTCCCGCGCCGGATTCCGCCGCCGCGCATACCACTCCGTCCCGTCGGCGCTCTGCACCAGCCGCCGCTCCGCCTGGAGATCGCCGATGCAAAGATCGAGATCGCTCCCGTAGAGGGCCGCATCCGCCGCGCGCAAGGGGAGCTCGGCCGCGGCCGCCACCAGGTGATCGGCCAGGATGCGCCGGTTGCCGGGATCGATCACCGCCGCCTCGGGCCGGCGCGCGAAGAAGTCCGTGGGGTGCCGCATGAAGTACTGGTCCAGGGCGTCCGGCAGGGCCACCAGAACGATCAGCGCCTCCTGCCCGGCTCGCCCCACGCGCCCGCCCCGCTGCCAGGTGCTGGTGATGCTCCCGGGGTATCCCACCAGCAGGCACACGTCCAGCCCCCCGATGTCGATCCCCAGTTCCAGGGCCGAGGTGGAGACCACACCCAGGAGCCGCTCCTGGAACAGGCCCCGCTCGATGGCACGCCGCTCCTCGGGTCGGTACCCGGCCCGGTACGCCCGGATGCGGTCGCGGAGCTCCGGCGCGGCCTGATGCGCCCACAGCGTGACGAGCTCGGCGATCTTTCGCGCCTTGGTGAAGGCGATGGTCTTGAACCCGGCCCGGATGCAATGGAGGAGGAGATCGGTGGCCTCCCCGTACGGGCTCCCGATCGGGTTCACGAAGACGAACCTTTTCCCCTGGGTCGGGGAGCCGTCCTCGTCCACCACCTGAAAGGGCCGCGCGGTGAGCGTGCCGACGAACTCCTCGGGGTTACTGATGGTCGCCGAGCAGGCCACGATCCGCGGTGCGCTCCCGTAGAAGGCGCTCACGCGGGTGAGCCGCCGCAGGACGTGGGCGATGTGCGAGCCGAAGACTCCCTTGTAGGTGTGCAGCTCGTCCAGGACGACGAAGCGGAGCCGCTCCCAGAACGTCTTCCAGGCGGCGTGGTGCGGCAGGAGGGAGAGGTGCAGGAGGTCCGGGTTGCTGATGAGGATCTGCGGGGGCGCCTCCTTGAGCTGCGCCCGGCGCGCTGCGGGGGTGTCCCCGTCCAGGATCTCGGCGCGAATCTCCGCGCCCCAGGGGATCAGCTCCCGGAGCGACTTCAGCTGGTCCTGCTCCAGCGCCTTGGTGGGGAACAGGAAGAGGGCGCGCGCCGTGGGGTCGGCGAGGAGCGTTTCCAGGATGGGCAGCTGGTAGGCCAGACTCTTCCCCGAGGCCGTCCCCGTGACGACGAGCACGTCCCGCCCGGCCCGCACCTCGGCGATCGCCCTGGCCTGGTGGGTGTAGAGCCGGTCGATGCCTGCCCGGCGGAGGGCCTCCTGGAGGAGTGCAGGAAGGGACGGAGACAACTCGCCATAGCGGGCGGGGCGGGGCGGGATCTCTTCGACGTGGACGAGGTGACCCCGGCTCCTGCCTCGCTGCGCGAGGCCTTGTAGGAAACCGTCGAGCACTTGAGGCGAGCCGCCACGGGGGGGGCGCTGGGCGGGCGGTCCGCTCACGCCCGCTCCAGCCGCACCCGCGTCCCGGAGGAGACGGCCCGGAAGGCCGTGGCGTCGCCCTGGACTTTTCCGATGATGTTCACCGGGCTGGCGGCGCGGGGTCGCTCGTCGGTGCTGGCCGGCGTCCGACCGAAGAAGATGCAGAAAGCGGTGCCGGGCGGCCAGTACCCCAGTTCAC
Organism: Methylomirabilia bacterium; assembly: GCA_041489335.1. Lineage (GTDB taxonomy): Bacteria > Methylomirabilota > Methylomirabilia > Methylomirabilales > 2-02-FULL-66-22 > 2-02-FULL-66-22. The sequence continues at coordinate 12,091 of JBGPQZ010000011.1, read as the reverse complement.
CCACGGCGACGAGGTCGCGGGCGTCCTTCTCTGGCGTGGCGTCCACCGGGATGGAGAAGTAGATCTCGTCCCCCCAGGTGTTCCCCCTCGCCTCGATGGGCAGGGCGTCCCAGATCTTGGTGGCCGTCGGCGAATCGTTGAGGGCTGCCTCGACCGACACCTCGCCGGCCGTGATGCGAATCTTGCGCTCGGTCGTCATACACGAACCCTCCTGGCTGATCGCTCGTGGAAATCTATCCCATTCGTCGATGCTGGTCAAGGATGGCCTGCCGCCGAAAGGACCCGCGGCCGGGCGCGCCGACGACCGGGGGAGTGGGCGGAATGTTCAGCCCGGGGCCAACCCGAAGAAAGCACTCGACGCTCGGCCTTCTAGCGGTTAGACTAGCCTGAGGTTAGCTCTCGATCTCGGTCCGAAGTCCCCGCCTTCGAGGCTCGCCTCTGGACTCTCGGCCCGCGGCTCCTAGGTCTTCGCGCTCATGCTCGAGAGACGGCTATGGACTCTCTGTGGGAAACGGCCGAAGTCGGCTGCCCGAATTGCCGGGAGATCATCGTGCTTCGGCCGGGGGTCGAAGAGATCTGGTGCCAGCGGTGCGAGGAAGGATACGACGTGATGGAGAGCCCAAATCCCCGGGACCCGGAACGGACCGTCCTCGTCCTGTCCAAGAAGCGCGAAACCACGGACCGGACCTAGCCCCGCAGGGCGCTCATCGAGTCGCAGTGCCCCCGGCATGCCGTGGGGGTTTTCGTTTGCCGAGACGGCGTGGAGAGGGCACGCGGGAATTGGCCCGGTTCGACTTCCAGGAATTCCTGGCCAAGACGGGGCTGAGCATCCCCAGGCTGGCTTCCTACCTCCAGGTCGCCCAGACGTACCTGGAGGCCGCCGCCGCGGGTGAGGCGCGCCTGACCGGCCGCGACCAGGAGGCGTGTCGCATCCTTCGGCGGCGGCTCTTCGGCGGGAAGCAGCTGGAGCTGCCGTTTCCGGATCCGCCGGAAACGTTCACGCGCGGTCATGCGCGCCGGCTGGCGCGCGACCGCGCCCGGAAATCGACTGCCGCCAAGGGTACGCCGCGCACGACGCGAAAAGCACGACCGGCCGCCTCCCGCCGTAAGCCGGTGCCGCCGACCGCACCCGAGGCGGCAGCGGTGGCCTCCGGCGAGAGCCCCGACGGCCTACCCGAGCGGAGCCGCCGGCAGTCCCGAGAGGAAGGAAGTCGCTGATGAGCGAACGCCGTCCCAGACCCCTCCGCATCGGGGATTTCGTCGCGCCCATTCCCATCATCCAAGGCGGGATGGGGGTTGGGGTGTCGTTGTCCGGCCTGGCCTCTGCGGTGGCGAAGGAGGGGGGGATCGGCGTCATCGCTTGCGCGGGCGTCGGGATGGCCGAGCCCGACTTCTTCTCCAATTATCTGGAAGCCAACTCCCGCGCCCTCCGGAAAGAGATTCGCCGGGCACGGGAGCGCAGCACGGGCATCCTGGGCGTCAACATCATGGTGGCCCTCTCCAATTTCGGGGAGCTGGTGACGGCGGCTCTCGAGGAGGGGATCGACGTCATCTTCTCGGGCGCCGGACTGCCCCTCGACCTCCCGCAATACCTGAAGGGGACCACCCACGCTAAGCTGGTGCCCATCGTCTCCTCCGGGCGGGCGGCCCGGATCATCGCCAAGCGGTGGCTCGAGCGGCACGACTACCTCCCCGACGCCTTCGTCGTCGAGGGGGTGCTTGCCGGCGGGCATCTCGGCTTCAAGCCGGAGCAGCTCGAAGATCCCGCCTATACGCTGGAGCGGCTGCTGCCCGAGGTGCTGGCGGAGGTCCGCCGCCTCGAGGAGAAGCACCGGAAAGCGATCCCGGTCATCGCGGCGGGGGGCATCTACACGGGGGCGGACATCCACAAGTTCCTGGAGCTCGGCGCCGCCGGCGTCCAGATGGCAACCCGCTTCGTGACGACGCACGAGTGCGACGCCTCGCTCGGCTTCAAGGAGGCCTACATCCAGGCGAAACCCGAGGACCTGGTCATCATCAAGAGCCCGGTGGGCATGCCGGGCCGCGCCATTCGGAACCAGTTCCTCGAGGAGGTGGAGGCAGGGAAGAAGGTCCCCTTCAAGTGCCCGTATCACTGCATCATCACCTGCGACTACCTCAACAGCCCCTACTGCATCGCCCTGGCGCTGATCAACGCGCAGCGCGGCAAGCTGAGCCGGGGGTTCGCCTTCGCCGGCCAGAACGCCTACCGCGCAACCGAGATCGTGTCCGTCAGGGAGTTGATCGCAACGCTGCTCCGCGAGTACGAGCAGGCATCGGCGTGATCGCCGACGCGTCCGCCATGGCGAATTGAGTTGGGGCGGATGCCTGTGGGCGGTGTGCGCTGGCCGCGCGTCGAGCGCACCGTCCGGGCTCAGACGGCAGGCGGGGATCCCGCCATCGGCACGGCGTACGGCCCTTCTGGAATGAAGGCCATGCTCGGCAGCCTCCCGGCCCAGCGGGGGTGGTGTGCGGCGTGGATCACCGCGTTCTGCACCACGACCTGGGTCGTTTCGAGGGGGCCGGGGATGTCGCCATCCGGCAAGTAATCCCAGCCCATACCGCCCGGAACGATCTCGTACTCCTTCCGCGAGAGAATTCCCGAGCAGTAGATCAGACCCTCCTCGCCGACCTTCTTCAAGACCTTCCCCCACATCTGCGGTTCCCATTGATCCTTGGTGAAGCGCCATCCCGGCCGGAGTAGGGTCGAGAGATAGCCGTCCGGCCCCTGCAGCTTGAGCAGGTGGAGCAGCGTCCTGTAGGTGGTGGGCCCGATGGGATCCTCGTCCCGCTCGCAGGCGGCGAGGATGATGAGGCCGCCCTCCCTCACGACGGGGAGGGTGTTCACCGCGGCCTTCGCGATCTGGTAGTGATTGATGCCGACGTAGCCGCCGTGCGTCAGGACGACGTCGACCTCCCGCTCCACGGGAATCGCCACGATGCCCCTGAGGAGCAGGACGGCCCGCCGGTGGGCTTCCTCCAGATGCCCGGAGAAGACGTCGAGCAGCTCCAGCCGCCGGGTCAGCACCGTGTTGACGATGAAGTCCACGCCCGCCTTCCGTCGGTGCTCAGAGGGGCGGACATCGGTGGGAGCTGGCCGTATCGAGCCATCCCTGGGTTACTCGCCGGCTTCGCTGGAGGCGGCGCACGCCAAGGATCCATGCCGAAGATCGGCGCAAAATCCCGGGAGGGCGGACCTTCAAGGGGAGTCGCCGGCGGGGCTCAGCGGACGAGGTGCTGCGTATCCGAGCAGGCGTCGCGCACCCGGAACCGCGTCACCTGCGCCAGGAGCATCGGGCCGTCCCATGCCGCCATCACGATCCGCGGGCTGTGGTCCCCCTCCTGGAAGCGGTAGCGATAGTAGAGATCGAACCGGTCCTCGCTGCCCGTCGGGCGGAGGTCGAGGCGGAAGGGGGTGCTCTGATTCGTGAAGAGTTGAATGTCGCGGGCTTCGGCCTTGGCCTCGGACACGGTGCGCTCCTCTCCGCGTACACCCACGAGCTCGAACTCCAGGAATCGGATCGGCTGATTCGACCACGGATTCATCGCGAGTCCTGCCAATTGCAGGACGCCGGACTCGGGGCGCGTGCAGTTCCAGAACAGCGCCACATGCGGCGTCTGCACCGTGTGGCTATACCCCGGCGGGGGGTAGGGCGTGGCTCCCGTCGAGGACGCCCCGAGCATCCCGTCCGCCGCACAGGCGGAAAGCGCAGCTCCCAGGAGCAACAGAAGGCCGACTCGCATCTTACGCATTTGTCGCTGCATCGCTGAACTCTCCATCACGGCCGCACTCCCCGAACGGGCGGCACGTGCCCGGCCATGCGTACACTCGCGCGGCCAGCCGCAGGCGGGGGAGACGACCTTCCACCTGCCAACATCCCTGCCGCGTTTTCAGCGTAGCATGCTATGCAGTGACCCGCAAGCGGATGGAACCGGACTCAGTACGTACGTTGCAGTTGACCGCAAAGCACGCCAAGCACGCAAAGAGAACCCTGTCGATCTCAGGGGGTCCGGAGGCATGTCCCCCTCGGGGTGCCAGCACAATTCGGGAACACCGCCCGAGGGAGAATCTCCTTGTCGTGTCCCCCTTTGCGGTCTTTGCCTGCCTGCCGCGACGCGTGCGGCGCAGGCAGGCGAGCTTTGCGGTGAAAAATCCGGACTCAGTACGTGTCCCCGGGTTTCGCCGCCCACTCGATCCCCAGTTCGGCGAGTCTAGCGTAGGTCGGCCAGCCGGTCTCCGGATCCCATCCCTCCATCTGGTAATACAGGCGGCGCGCCTTGGCGAAGGCCTCCGGATCGACCCGGACCCCCTGCAGCGGGCCGTCGGGGAAGGCCTCGTGGAACCGGGCCGGGAGCACCTCGTCCCTGGGGGAGATCCCCTCCCGGCAGTTGAAGACGCGGGCCAGCGCCTTGCCGCGCTCGCCGACCTTCATGAGTTCCCACAGGCTGGTGTCCCACCCGGTCAGGGCCCGGATCAGATCGGTCACGCGCGTGGGGGTAATAATGTTCACGGGGGATGCGGCCAGAATGCACATACCGGTCGAGCTCATCATGATGTTCCAGTTGGTCCCGTAGTAGTAGGCCCGCACCTTGCGGTGGGACAGGTCCAGGCGCGACAAGGGCTCGCACAGCCCGAGCGGCTCCAGGGCGTGGCCGCCCTCGGGATGCAGGCCCTCGTACGCCGGGTCGTGCGGGTGCCGGCCGTGGTCGGCACCGCCCGGCGCCATGACGTAGGCCAGCGCCAGCGACTGCTTCCCGCGCGGCTCGTGGAGCGGGATTTCCTGGCCCTTGACGTGCATGGCGAACCGCTCGGCTCCTTTCCCGATGTTCTGGGCCGCCCGCCGCACCCCGTCCGCCAGGATCGCGCCGAAACCCTCGCGGCGCGCGATCTTCTCCGTCAGGGCCAGCAGGGCCTCCGCGTTGCCAAAGCAGAGGTCGAGCCCGTCGGTGTCCTGCGCCGTGATCAGGCCGTTCTCGAAACACTCCATGGCGAAGGCGATGGTCACGCCGGTTGAGATCGTGTCCATCACGTACTGCGCGCAGAGCTGGTTGAATTTGGCGATGACCTTGAGATCCCCGATTTCGCAGAGGGAGCCGCCGGAGCCGATCGTCTCGTACTCGGGCCCGCCGTACCGGGACGTCACACCCAGCTCCGGGACCTCCACGTCGCGCTTGCAGGCGACGGCGCAGGCGAAGCAGGTCCCCTCCTTCACCAGGAGGCTCTCCTTCAGGCGCTCGCCGCTGATCTCGTCGGCGTGCTCGAACTGGCCCCGCTGGAAGTTGCGCGTCGGCAAGATCCCGTCCTTGTCCAGCGAGCGGACGTTCCGCGGCGTGCCCAGCTTGTGCATCAGGTCGCTCTTCCGGTCGTACGTCTCGCGGAACCACTTGAGGAGCGCCGCCAGGGCCTCGGGGTTCTTCGCCTCGAGCTTGCCGTGGCCCCGGACGGCGATCGCCTTGAGGCGCTTGCTCCCCATCACCGCGCCGAGCCCGCAGCGGCCGTTGAAGTGCTTGAGCTCGTTCATGATGTTGGCGAAGCGCACCCCGTTCTCCCCCGCGATGCCGCACTGGAGGACGCGGGCCCGTTGGTCTGTCTCGGCCTTCAGGATGTCCTGGACCTCCCCCGAGATCTTGCCCCACAGGTGCGCGGCGTCCCGCAGCTCCGCCTGGCCGTCACCTATCCACAAGTACACCGGCCGGGGTGCGACCCCCTTGACGATGATGGCGTCGAACCCGGCGAGCTTGAGTTCTGGGCCCCACCACCCGCCCGCCTCGGCCTCCCCATACCCCCCGGTGAGAGCGGACTTGGCCGCCGCACTGAAGCGGGTCGTCCCCGAGAGGGGCGTGCCATTCGCGGGGCTGGTGGCGAACACCAGGACATTCTCGGGCCCCAACGGGTCCACGCCCGGCTTGAGCTCCCGGTTGAGCAGATAGGCCGCCATGGTGGCGCCGCCGAGGTACAGGCGGTAGGTGAGCGTCGGCACCTCCTCCACGGTGGTCGTGCCCGCGGTCAGGTCGACGCGGAGGAACTTCCCGTTGAATGGCCCCTGCATGTTGATGTCCTCCTTCTAGACGGGTTGGTTGGCCCTGGGTGAACAGCAACGAGATTCGGCGTGTTGAGGCCTGGTCTCTCATGTGGACTGTCGGAAACGTCATCCTCTTCAGCCCCCATCGAACACCGGCAAGAACATCACCTCGTCGCCGTCCTTCAGGGGTGCCGCAGACCGCTCGTGCGGAGTCGCGAGACACCCGTTGAGGACCACGAGGACGTGCGCCCCGATCTCTTCGGCCTGCTCATCGAAGAGGGTCTTCCAGACCCCCTCCTGCTCGGCGGCCAGCCGGCGCACCAGGCCCCGGAGCGACTCCCCGTCCGGGATCGCAAGGCGGATCCCCGGCGAATCGGGAGACTCCGCCGGCACGTTCGGACACAGCCACCGGGTCACTTTCAGCGTCACCGTAGGCATCGGCGCTTGGTTCCCCAGCCTGTTCTGACACACTCACAGCGGGAAAGGCCCCGATTCTCTCCGCCTCCCGTCAGGCTTCCAGATCGGGAATCAGCTTCTCCAGGCCAAGCGACTTGAGGGTATGCGGCAATGGCTTGCCCGATGCGGGATCCCACCCCATCAGTTCAAAGTAGAAACCCTTCATCCACTGGAAATACGGCTCGATGGACTTCCCCTGCGCCGGACCGTCGCTAGGAGCGGAGCCGTACCGGGGGGATGGGGCCTCCAGGGCCGGGTCCAGTCCGTGCCGGAAATTGAAGACTCGGAGCTGGTTGATGACGCGGCGTCCAATCGTGAGCGCATCGGACACCGTGAACTCTCTCCCGGTAATGGCGTTTACGCAGTCTATCGTCAAACTGGGACTGATGGTCACGAAACGACACACTGGCAGGCAATCCAGGAAGACAAACCATCCGTCAACCTTCGCGTTTCCCGCGGCAACCTCCCACGGAGAAAAGGGATTGGTGACGGGAGGCTGACCAAAAAAAGTGGGGGAGGTGAGGCGCGCGGCAGATTGGATGGTTCCCGTCGCCGACACACACGTATCCAACATTTCCGGCCAGACGGCACGGTGATCATGCCCTCTGGGCGTTGCCCCCTTGAGGACATACACGCCCAATTTGGCCGCCTCCCCGCCGACCTGTTCCGAGGCCCGCTTCACCCCTTCGGCCAGGAGGTTGCCAACCCCTTCGCGCCGGCTGATCTTCTCGAGCAGCGCCTTGGCCGCCTCCACATTGCCCCAGTGCATGTCCAGCCCGTCCAGGTCGTTGCGGGTGAGAAGTCCCTTCGCGTAGCACTCCATGACCCAGCCGATGACCCAGCCCGCCTCGTTCACATCCAGGCCCAGGCGATCCGTCACATCCGCGAGCATCACCATGGCGCCCGGGTCCGTGTTGCCGATGACCGGGCCCCAGGCGGCCATGCACTCGTACTCGGGCTCCTCGCCCTCATGCCCGGCGTACGGCCCCTCGGTGACCTTCATGAATTTCGTGTGCACCAGGCCGCACGCCCAGCAGGGTTTATCGCGATGTTCGAAGTGGGTGCGGATGTACTCGGCGTTCATCTTCTCGTGTTCGGGGAAGACGTTGGTCGTGTAGTTGCGAACCGGAAGGCTACCGGCCAGGGCGTGGATAGAGAATGCCCCGCCGGTCCCCCACTTGTACAGTTGTCCCCCTTTGGCGGCCTTGGCATCCTGGAGGAGGGCCTTGGCGGCCTCCCGGAGGCGGGCCTTGTCGAAGACCGGGACGGGCTGGGTGCCCCGGGTGACCGCGACGGCCTTGAGGCGCTTGGCCCCCATCACGGCCCCGCAGCCGTTCTTCGAGCAGATGTGCCCCTGGTCCCCGGCCACGACCGCGAAGCGGACCTGGTGTTCGCCCGCCGGGCCGATCCCGAAGACGCTCAGCCGCTTGGTGCTGCCGAGCTCCTGCCGGATCGCCGCCTCCATTTCCCAGGTGTCCTTCCCACGGAGGGCCGTGGCGTCGCGGAGCTCGGCCTTGCCGTCCGCGATGTGGAGGTAGACCCAGCGGGGGGACTGCCCCTGGAGGATCACGGCGTCGTAGCCGGCCTGCTTGATGTAGGCCGCCCAGAAGCCGTTGGCCTGCGTGGAGACGCCCAGGTTCGTCATGGGCCCCTTCGTCACCAAGGAGAAGGTGCCGCTGCCTGCGACCGGGGTGCCCCCCAGCGGGCCGGAGGCCATGATGATGCGGTTTTCCGGATCGTTCCATTCCACGCCGGGGGGCACCTCCCGGTACAGGTAGTCGACGCCGAACCCGGTCCCGCCCAGATAGTACTCGGCCGTCTCGGGCGCCAGCGGCTCGTCCCACACCCGCCCCGTGGTGAGGTCCACCCGGAGGATCTTGCCCATGTACCCCAAGAGTCTCGTGTCCATCACGCTTCCCTTCCCTCTGGTGCTGCCCATGCTACGGTGTCATCGGGATGCCGGAGGCGCTCGCGCACGCGCCCTTGGCCGGCTCAGCGAATATTTTCACCATCTCCTCCGTCGGGAGCGCGGGGGCGCCTTGGTACAGGTAGCAGGATACGGCTCGATGCCGATCCGTCCGAAAGAGCGGTGGCACTGCCTGAAGGCAAGGTGACGTTGCGGATGGGCACCGGTCGGCGAACTTGCACCCGGCATTCCCTGCGGCCTGGAGCGCGGGGGCGGCGACCGTCTCGCTAATCCAGCTCCGCTCGGCGCTGGCCATGGGGATGGAGGAGATGAGCAGTTGCGTGTACGGGTGCCGGGGGCGCTTGACGACCAGTTCCACGTCCCCGGCCTCGGCCACGGAGCCGCGGTACAGCACCACGATGTTTTCGCTGATCTGGTACGCCGTCGCCAGGTCGTGGGTGATGTAGATGATAGAGATGCCGCGCTCCAGGGTCATGGCGCGGAGCGAGGCGAGGATGGTGGCGCGGAGCGAGGCATCCACCATCGAGACGGGCTCGTCGGCCAGGATGAGGCGGGGCTTCAACAGGAGGGCCCGGGCCACCATCACGCGCTGGCGCTGCCCCCCGCTCAACTGATGCGGGAAGCGGCCCAGGGTCTCCTCCGGGCGCAACCCCACGGCCTTCAGCGCATCCTCGATCAAGGCGCGCGCGTCGGCCTTGGTCACGGCCAGCTTGAACTTGGCCACGGGCGTGGTCAGGACGTGGTCGACCCGGTAGAAGGGGTTATACACTTCGTAGGGGTCCTGGAAGATCACTTGGACATCGCGGCGGTACGCTCGCCAATCCGCCTGCGACATTGCCCGAAGGTCCTGCCCCTGATAGAAGACCTGCCCTCGTGACGGTGTCGCCAAACCCAACAGCAGACGGGCCAACGTTGTCTTCCCGCTGCCGCTTTCCCCCACCACCGCGGTGATGGAGGGTCGGTCGCCCTCGATGGCCAACGAGAAATCCTCGAGGGCAACGGTGGTGTTTCGATCGAAGAGGCCTCCACCGAAGACCTTGGTGACGTGTCGGGCTTCGAGCAGTGTCGTCATGGCAATAAGTGGCACGCTGCCCAGGCATCAGGTCGCGCCTCTCCGGGCAGCGGCTCTTCCTCCTGACAGCGATCGAACGCATGGGGGCATCGAGGATGGAACGCACACCCGGGCGGCAGGTCTCGGAGGAGCGGGGGGAGGCCCGGGATGCCCCGGAACGTCCCTTTCTGTTCGAGCGATGGCAGGCTGGCGATGAGCATTTGGGTGTACGGGTGGAGGGGCTTCGTGAAGATGTCTCGTACCGGAGAGACCTCCACCAGTTTCCCTGCATACATAACACCGAGTCGGTCCACGAACTGGGCCACGAGCCCCATGTCGTGCCCCACCAGGATCACCGAGGCCCCCAAGTCCTTCTGCACCCGCGCCAGCGTCTCCATCACCTGCTTCTGGACCACCACGTCCAGGGCGGACGTTGGCTCGTCGGCGATGATCACCTTGGGGCGCAAGCTGATGGCGATGGCGATGCAGGCCCGTTGCTTCATGCCCCCGCTCAGTTCGTGGGGGTACATGTCGGCAACCTGCGGCCGCAGCCCGACCGATTGCAGGAGGTCGCGGACCCGCGCCGCAAGCTGCGGCTTGGAGAGTCGGAGGCCGTGGTCCTTCAGCGCGTCCGCGATCTGTGCCCGGATCCGGATCACCGGATTCAGCGAGTTCATCGATCCCTGCGGGATCATGGCGATTCGGGCCAGTCGGTGCTGTCGGATCTCCTCCTCGGAGAGGGTCATGAGGTTACAGTCGTCCAGCCAGATCTCCCCCCCCTCGATCCGGCCAGGGGGCTTGATCATGCGGAGGATGGCGAGGGCCAGAGTGGACTTGCCTGAGCCGGATTCCCCGGCGAGGCCAAGCCGCTCCTCGGCCTTGAGGCTGAAACTGATGTTGTCTGCGGCCTTTACCGCGCCAAGAGCGGTGTGGTAGTACACCTGCAGACCTTGCACCCGGAGGACGTCTGCCTTCATACCGCCCTCCTGAGCCTGGGGTTCGCGATTTCGTCTAATCCCACGGTCAGGAAGAAGAGACCGAGGAAAACGACGAGGATGATGACGATGGGCGCCGTCCACCACCACCACCAGCCGTTGAGGAGGGCAGCGTTATAGTTGACCCAGTACAGCGTCATCCCCAGGGTTGGGGATTCGATGGGCCCAAGACCCAGCACCTCCAGGCCGATGGAGGCCAGGATGGCGTTGGACACGGTGTTCACCAGCGTCGCCGCCAAGTAGGGCAGGAGGTTGGGCATCATTTCCTTGAAGATAATCTCCGGCCCGCTCATGCCCGAAAGGCGAGCCACTTCAACATACGCTCGCTCTCTGAGGCTCAGCACCTGGGCCCTGATGGTTCGGGTAGGATTCAGCCACGCCAGGGAGGCCACGATAAGAGCCATTTGGTCGACCGTCAGGCCTTCCTTGATCGAGACGGCAATGATGATCAGCACCAGCAGCCCCGGCACGGTGAGGCCGGTGTCTGCGATGCCCCGAATGACAGTGTCGACCTTTCCCCGATAGTACGCGGACACAAAGCCCAGGATTGATCCTATCCCTACGCCAAGGAAGCCAGCGATGAACCCGATCCGAAGGGTAAGCGGCGTGCCGGCCACCATCGTCGCCAGCAAGTCTCTGCCTTGTCGGTCCGTGCCAAAGGGGTACTGGAAGGAGGGTGGTTTCATGGCGGGCGCCGAAAGTGGCCTGGCCTTACTCGTGTCCACGACGATATGGCCTATTCCCACAAACAGAACCAGCCCCGAAAGAAGAACGATTCCTATGACAAGCGAGATGTTCCGGCGCATATAGCGCCCCAGAGCCGCCAGCTTTCTTGGTCGCGCAACCTCGGGAATGGGCCTCGACGGTGCCGTTCCTTCACGCATGGCGAGCTATACCCTCCGATAAGTGATGCGGGGGTCGAGCAGGGGGTAGATCGCATCGAGAATCAGAGTCGCCAGTCCCAGCGCCACGATGACCGTGAATACGATCCCCTGGATGAGGAAGTGGTCGTTCTCCCGAATAGCGAGGAAAAGGAGCGTCCCGACGCCGGGGTAGCCGAAGATCACCTCGACCAGGACCGCCCCAGAGAGTATCTGTCCCAGGGCCAGAGCCAGGGCAGTGGTCTGGGGGAGGATCGCGTTCCGAACGCAGTAGCGAAGGAAAATGGTGAGGCTCTTCAGCCCTTTGGCCTCGGCGAAGATCACGTAGTCCTCGCCCTGGGTTGTGACCATCATCCCGCGCATCGCCAGCGCCCATCCTCCCGTCGCCACGAGGACAATGGACATCGCGGGCAGGATCGAGTGCTTGATCACATCGCCCACGAATTCCAGGGTCAGGGCCGGAAAGGCGCCGGCGCTGTAGCCGCCGAACATCGGCAACAATCTGATCCGGAACGCCAGAAGGTACATCAGGATGAGCCCGAAGAGGAAGAATGGAATAGCGTGAAGAGCCCACAACGGAGGCATGAGCCAACGCATCCACCGGGGCGCTCTGGGCCAGGCCAACAGCGCGCCCAAGATTGTCCCGATGCTGAAGGAGAGCAAGGTCGTCGTGCCCAGCAGGCCGACGGTCCAGGGAATCGCCTCGGCTATGATCTCGTTCACCGTTCTCGGGTAGTTTG